>DASPIL010000077.1 GCA_035629175.1 Verrucomicrobiia bacterium
GCTCAACACGGCGCGAACCCACTTGGGATCGACGGCTTCACCACCGAACATCACCACTCTCGTGTTTGCAAACGCGTCAGGTTGATCAGCGGCGACCTGATTGAACAATGCGGTTGTGAGAAAGAGCACCGTGATTCCCTGCTCTCGAAGTTCGCGCGCGAAGTCCCGCGGGGATAATGCAACGTCGGGTGAAATTCCAACGAGCCGCGCCCCGTTCAACAACGCTCCCCAGATTTCGAACGTGGCTGCGTCGAACGAAGTATTGGATGCCTGCGCGATGGTGTCGCCCGCGTCGAGCTGGATGAAGTTGGTGTTCAACACCAGCCGCGCAATCGCACGATGCGGAATCGCTACCCCCTTGGGTTGTCCCGTCGATCCCGACGTGTACATCACATACGCGATGCTGTCGGCGGCGCAACCTGGATTCAGGTTGTCGCGCGTCTCCTTGGAAATGAGATCCCAATCCGAATTGATGCACACGACCCGGGCGTGTGTCCTCGGCAGGAACGCGAGCAGATGCTGCTGCGTGAGCAGAACCGGCGCGCCGGAATCTGCGAGCATATGCGCGAGGCGTGGCTTGGGATAACCGGAATCGAGAGGCACATAGAGGCTTCCCGCCTTGAGAATGGCGAGCATGCCGATGATCAGGCTTGGGGATCGTTCCATGCAGAGCCCCACGGGAACGCCAGGTCCCGCGCCGAGCTTGACCAGGTGCCTCGCAAGCTGGTTGGCTCGCGCATTCAATTCGGCATAGGTGAGCGACTCCTGTCCGTAGCTCACCACCACCCGATTGGGCATGCGCTCGACCTGGGCCTCGAACAGTTGCGTCAGGCTTCGATCGGAAGGATAAACAGCGGCCGTCTGGTTCCACTCGACGAGAAGCTGCTGCTCTTCGGCCGGACTCAGAATTGGAAGCTCCCGCACGCGCTGTTGCGGATTGGCGACAATGGCTGTGACGAGATTCTCGAAATGCTGCAGCAGGCGGCGGATAGTGGTTTCGGTGAACAGGTCGGAATTGAATTCGGCCCGTCCCACCAGGCCTCGCGCGGTTTCCTGCACCACAAAGGTTAAATCGAATTTCGCCGTCTCCGTGTGCACTTCCAATACACGCGCCTTGAGGCCCGGCCAGGCGACTTCGTCAAGCCCCCCCGTTTGCACTGCAAACATGAGGCGCGTGAACGGGTTGTGATTCAGGGTGCGTTCGGGGCGAAGGGCCTCGACGAGACGCTCGAACGGCAGTTCCTGGTTTGCGTAGGCGCCCAATGTCGTCTCGCGCACGCGTTGAAGCAGTTCTTCAAACGTAATCTCACCCTCGACACGTGTGCGCAGGACGAGCGTGTTGACAAAAAATCCGATGAGATCCTCGGTTTCCAATTGGTTGCGTCCGGCGATGGGTGAGCCGACGACGAGGTCGTCCTGCTGGGTGTAGCGGAACAGCAGCGTTTTGAATGAGGCGAGCAGCACCATGAACAGGCTGGTGCCGCTGCGCGCGGCAAGGTTCTTCAATCCCGCGGTGAGCGCGGGCGGCAGTGCGTGCGACGTGGTTTTGCCGCGAAACGCCGGGGCGGCCCGGCGTGCAAAATCGCCGGGTAACTCCAATGGGGCAGGGGTGCCGGCCAGTTGCTTGCGCCAGTACTCCAGCTGCTTTTCCACAACCTCCCCCGACAGGCGCTCCCGCTGCCAGAGCGCGTAGTCCGCATATTGAATCGGCAAGTCGGCCAAACCCGAGACGCGCCCGCGCCGATAGGCATCATAGAGCAAGGTCAGTTCCCGCAGGCAAATCTTCAGCGACCATTCATCAGAAACGATGTGATGGAAATTCAACAGCAGCCAGTGGCGGTCGGGTTCCATCCGAAGCAGCAGCGCCCGCAGCAGAGGCCCCGTGGCTAAATCGAAAGGACGATGCACTTCCTCAAAGAGCAGCCGTTTCGCTGTCGCATCGCGCTCCGCAGAGGGTTCCTGGGCCAGGTCGCGCTGGTCCAGGGCAACCTGCCCGGTCTCCTCGACCACCTGCACAGGCATCTCATCGGAACAAACAAACCGGGTGCGGAGCACTTCATGCCGCAGCACGAGTTGACCAAGCGCCTTCTCCAGGGCGGAAACATCGAGCGCGCCTGTGAGTTCAAGCGCGAGTGGCACGTTATACAACGCGCTGTTGGGCTCCAGCTGGTCCAGCAGCCATAACCGCTGTTGCGCAAACGAAAGCGGGACAGTTTCCGGCTGCGCGGTCGCTTCACGCAACTGCGCTTCGAGGACCGCGCGGCGATCCGAAAGGACGGATTCCGTGGATGTAGTGGGGGCAAACTTCATGGTACGACTTGCTTCATTGAGGACGGGAAAGAAACGATTCAATTTCAGAATCTGATAACTGATCAATGCGTGTCAGCAGTTGCTGCGCTTCCGACCGCGCCCGGCGGCGCGGTGCAATCCCGGCAGCTGCCGTTGTCTGGGCAGCTGGCTGGCGCAGCTTCTCTGCAAGGCCGGCGACAGTCGGAAATTCAAAGACGGTCCGCACCGGCAGCTCCTGATGTAACACGCGCGCAATCCGCGAAAGCATCTGCGTGATCAGCAACGAATGGCCGCCCAGCTGGAAAAAGTTGTCGTGTATCCCGAAACCATTTCGCCCGAGGAGATCCTTCCAGATGCCACAGAGTGTTTCCTCGACCGAATCGCGCGGGCTTGCCGCTTCCATCGACGGGTGCGCCGTGTCGTCGGGGGACGGCAGCCTGCGAAAATCCACTTTGCCGTTGGGCGTGAGGGGCAGGGCAGGCACGACGATCACACGAGCTGGAACCATGTAGGGCGGCAGGCTTTCGGCTGAGAAATCCCGGAGTTGCCGTTCCTCGGACGCCGCCGTGTCCCGCACCGTGACATAGGCGATCAACTGGCGGTCCTGGTTTGCTGTGGGTCGGGCAACCACAACCGCCTGGCGAACGTCGGGATGCCGCATCAACGCGGCTTCTATCTCGCCGGGTTCGATCCTGTATCCGCGGATCTTCACCTGTTGATCGGAGCGCCCGAGAAATTCGAGGGTGCCGTCAGGGCGCCACCGAACGCGGTCGCCCGTTTTGTAGAGCCGCTCCGACCGGCCTTCAATCTCACGCCGGATGAACCGCTCGTCATTGAGAGTGGGTTCATTCAGATAGCCGCGAGCCAAGCCGTCGCCCGCCGCGTAGAGTTCCCCGACGCCGCCAACGGGAAGTGGCCGAAGCGCTGCATCCAGCACATAAACGCGAGTGTTGCTGATCGGCGATCCAATCGGAACCGAACGGCCGCCAGGCCAGCCGCGCGGGATTCGATAACAGCAGGTGAACGTGGTATTCTCAGTCGGGCCGTAGCCGTTGATGAGCTGGCAGCCCGGCAAATCTTGGAGGACTCGCAAGACGTGCGGCACGGAAAGGACATCGCCCCCCGCAAGCAACTGCCTGACATTGCGCAGGCGCGGCAGTTGATAGTCGACCATCTGATGGAACAGCCCTGCCGTCAGCCAGAGCGTCGTCACACCCGATTCTTCAATGCAGCGGCCAAGTTCCTCCAATGACAGCGTGTGCGGCGGTGAAATAACTAGCCGTGCCCCATTCAGGAGTGCTCCCCAGATTTCCAAAGTTGCGGCATCGAATGAGACGGGCGCGAGTTGCAGGAAAACATCCGTTGCCGAAAAACTCGCGTAGTTTGTGTTCCGCACGAGACGCACGATGGCACGATGCGGTATCGCGACAGCCTTCGGGTTGCCTGTCGAGCCCGAGGTAAACATGACGTAGGCAACGTTGTCTGGAACGGTCGCAGGCGCCGCGCTCTCGACGCTCGCGGACGCGCAATTCACCACGTCCTCCGCGCACAGCACCTGCAGTTCACCCGAAGTGTCGTTCAACAGCAGCGGCTGCGTCTGCGTTGAATCGCGGAACGCGGCGTCTGCGACGATCAGCCGCAGTCCGGCTTCGCGGATCATGAAAGCGAGTCGTTCGCGTGGGTAGCTGCGGTCGAGCGGCACGTAGGCGGCCCCCGCTTTCAAAATCGCGAGGAGCGTCACGATGAAATCGATTGAGCGTTCCATCGCCACTCCCACCAGCGCGCCGGCCTTGACGCCGCGCTCCCCAAGCCGCCGCGCGAAATGATCGGCGCGAGCGTTCAGCTGGCCATACGTCAGCGTGGCGCCGCCGAACTGCAGTGCGATGGCGTTGGGTGTCATCCGCGCCTGCGCCTCAAATAGTGGGTGAACGCAGAGATCCCGTTCGTAAGGAGTTGCGGTGTCATTCCACTCGACGAGCACTCGCTGACGTTCGGCATTCGTGAGCAGCTCATAATCTCGGAGCCGATGATCTGGATTCGCAGCGACTGCGCGGAGCAGCAGGTTGAACTGCTGCAGAAACCGTTTGATGGTCTCGGCTTCGAAACGGCCGGTTTTGAATTCCACGCGGCCCTTGATGCCGCCGGGGCATTCCTCCAGCAGAAAAGTGAGGTCAAACTTGGCGGTATCGGTCGCGACGTCCTGCAACGTGGCGCAAAGGTTTCCAAGCTCCCATTCACTCTTGAATCCCCCGTGCAGTGCGAGCACCGCCTGAAACAGCGGGTTCTCCCCGCCAGCGCGATTGGGCTGCAGCGCCTTTACGACTTCCTCAAATGGCGATTCGTGATGTGCGAACGCGCTGAACGCGGAGTCGCGAACGCTTCGCACATATTCACCGAAAGTGAGGTTCCCATCGATGCGCGTGCGCAAGGGGATGGTGTCGACCAGAAAGCCAATGAGGTTCGTGGTCTCCGGCAGGTCCCGGGCCGACACGGGTGTCCCAACAATGAGATCGTTCTGTCCGCTGAGACGATGCAGGAGCATTGAGAAACCCGCGAGCAGCACCGAAAAGAGCGTCGCTGATTCCCGTTGCGCGATGCCCCGCAGGGCGGCGGTGGTTTCGCGGTCAAGGCAGAAGGGTTCCGATGCCCCGGCCGTGTCGTCTGCACAGGGTGATTTGTCGAATGGCAATTCGAGCCGCGGAAGTTCTCCGCCCAGGTATTCACGCCAGAACTCCATCTCGTCGCGCAATGTGTCGGCGCTCAGGTTTTCGCGCTGCCAATGCGCGTAATCGAGATATTGAATCGGAAGTTCGGGCAGCACAGGATCACGCCCTTCGCACAATGCGGCGTAACCCTCGGTGATCTCCTGGCGCAAGATTTCAAACGACCACGCATCGCTGATGATGTGGTGCAGCGTGAACAGCACCACATGGTGGTTGTCGCTGACCCGGAAAAGATCGACGCGAAAGAGCGGGCCCTGCTGCAGATCGAACGCGTGATGCGCTGCAGCCTGAATTGCCGTTTCCACAGCGGCCGCCGGGTTTGGCGTGGCAGACAGGTCCGAGACACGGAGGCGAATCGGTTCGAACGCTGAAATGATTTCCACGGGTTTGCCTTCGACCCGCGCAAAGGTGGTTCGCAAACTTTCCTGGCGCCGAATCACCTGGTTCACGGCGCCTTCGAATGCGGAAACGTTCAGCAAGCCCGTCAAGCGCCACGCCTGTGAGATGTTGTACGCCGTGCTCCCGGGCCGCAGCTGGTTCAGGAACCAAAGCCGTTCCTGGGCGAACGACAGCGGACACAACTGGCGGTCCTCTGCCGCAGTCGCTGCAGGCGCATTTCCAGGAGTTGCATCGGGGTGAGTCATCTGCATCAATCGATTTTGGTTAAGGCAGCGTCGAATCCGCGGCGGACGTGGCGCGCGGCGTCAGGGGCGCACGATTGACGCGGCGAATCGCAGGAGCCGTTCCTGCACGCTGTTCCACCGCCTTTGCGAGTCCCGCCACTGTCGGTGCCGTGAACAAGGTCCTGATGGGCAGGTCGGCCTTGAACGTGTCCCGCACTCGCGCCATCAATTGCAGCGCCAGCAGCGAATGGCCGCCGAGCTGGAAGAAATTGTCGTTCAATCCAACGTTCTGCACGCGCAGCACGTCGGCCCAGAGAAGCGCCAGTCTCGATTCGATTTCGGTGGGAGGCCTCGACGCCCCCGTATTCTGCGGCGCCGCGCTTTCCATGGAGGGAAGGGCCTTGCGATCCACTTTGCCGTTCGGGTGAAGTGGCAGCTTGTCGAGCCGGATGATCGACGCCGGCACCATGAAGTCGGGAAGCCTCGCAGCACAGAACGCGCGGATTTCCTCGGGGGTTGCAGCGGCGCCCTCGCGCAATGTCACAAATGCGGCGAGCGCTTTGCGCGCGCCGTTGGCGTCGTCTGCGGGTTCAAGACGCTCGAGCAGCAGGGAACGTTGTTCAGGAGTGAGACGCCGGATGCGGTCAGCAGCATTCATAATCACTTGATGGCAGTTGCAACGACCATGGAGTTCGACCACCAGAGGTCCCGGCAGTCCGATGGAAGCTTGAGGCGTTCGATGCTCAGTTGAATCGATTTGAAGTGCCGCAGGATCAGGCGTTGATGACGGCGGCTTAGGGAATCGATTTCATGCGTGAGATACGTGAACGCTCCACCGGCTCGCAGATGTTTGGCGGCAATTGGAAAGAAGTGTTCCGCGAACACGACGCTTCGCGACAAATATTCTGCAAACTCCTTCTCGTTCAGCGGGTATGTCTGAAAGAAGATGCCGTCGAACTGATCGAGCGAATCAATCACGTCCTGCCATTTCCCGCGAACCAGCCGAATGTCGCGACCGGCGTGCTGCTTGCGCCAGGGTTCGAAAAAGCGGCTGATGATGGAATCGTTGCACTCGATGATCGTGTGCGAACGCACGCCGCAATCCTGGAGAAAACCCGCAGCCACGCCGCGGCCGAACCCGATTTCCAAAATGTCGCCGTGGGCAGCGGTCACGCCACGCGCCATCGCCCGCATCAGCGGAATGTGCCAGTCCTCGAGAATTTCCTGTTCACTCAGATCGGCACTGCCGCGATCTGCCAGCAGTGTGTTCAGCGAAAGCTCCGCGCCTGGAACCATGTCCTGCGCCAATGTGTGATAAGCCAGCAGGTCCGCTTCCGCTTCATCCATCAAGCGGTTCAACAGCCAGGTGCGCTGCGAAGGACGGGGTGTGTTGATGAACTCCGGATTCCGGAGGGTCAATTGCAGGTCGTATTCAGGGCAGTTGCGCGCGTGATGCCCGTTGGCGCCTTCGGGCGTCGCAACGGGATTGGCAGGTTCCATCGCGCCGGCCGATCCGATCTCGTCCAGCAGCCGCTCCGCATCGACAGGATCCAGTTCCGACAGGCGGCGCAGAATGAGTTGCTCCGCTTCCCCGTTGACCGGCACGGTCCGTTTCTTCTCCTCCACCACAACAACGGCGTTTTCGACGGCTGGATGCTCCTTGAGCACGGATTCAATTTCTTCGAGTTCAATCCGATGCCCTCGAATCTTAACCTGGTGATCAGCTCGCCCTAGAAATTCAAGGCCGCCATCGGGCAGGAAACGGGCGAGATCTCCCGTGCGATAAAGCCGCGCATGAGGGTCGGGAGAGAAGGGGTTTGAAACAAAACATTTCGCGTTGAGTTCCGGCCGGTTGAAATAGCCGCGCGACACGCCCGGTCCTCCCACGTAAATCTCGCCGCTCGCGCCGTTGACAACAGGCTGCATCTGAGGGTCGAGGACGAACACCTGCGAACCCGGGATCGCCCGGCCGATCGACACTGTACGTGCGTTGGGACGGCGTTCGCATCGATGAACCGTGGACCACACCGTCGCTTCCGTCGGGCCATATTCATTATAGAGTGTCGCCTTGGGCAGCAGGGCATGATGACGATCCACCAATGCGGCAGGACAACTTTCTCCCGCCACGATCACCGTCTTCAAGCTTCCGAGCGCGCTGAACTGGTCGAGCAAGACGGCATAGAGTGAAGGCAGGCAGAGCAGGTGCGTGATTCCGTGGCGCGCGATGAGGTCGGCGAGTTCCGACGCTGTCTGGCGGGAATATTCGTGCGGCAACACGAGCGCGCCGCCCTGGCACAAGGTCCAAAAGATGCCGGCGATGGAACTGTCAAACGCGTGTGACGACAGCAGGAGGAATTTTTCAACGGGCTCAGGATAATACGCAAACCGGGCTTCGGTGGAATGCAGCAGGTTCCCGTGCGTCACCATCACGCCCTTGGGTTTTCCCGTTGAGCCCGATGTATAGATAATATAGGCGAGGTTCTCCCGTCCGCTCCGGCACACAGGATCCGTCGCCGGTTCGTCGCTCGCCTTGAACCAGTCCGAGTCCAGTTGCTGAATCTCGCCATCGAAGTCGATGGGCGCGAGGTGACTCTGGGTCAGCACCAGTTGCACGCGCGCATCGGCAAGAATGACCTGCTGCCGCTCAATGGGATATCCGGGATCGATCGGAAGGTAAGCGCCGCCGGCTTTGAGAATGCCAAGGATTCCAAGAATCATTTCTGCCGACCGCTCAACGCGCAATCCTACCAAAGAATCGGGTCCGACATTGCGCTTTTGCAAAAAATGGGCGAGTTGATTGGCGCGGGCATTGACTTCAGCGTAAGTGAGCTGCTGATCTTCAAACGCCAGCGCAACGGCGCCCGGCTGGCTGGCAGCGAGGCGTTCGAACAGTTGGTGGATGCGTTCGGTGATCGCCGGTTCATAGGCGTGCGAACGCTCGATCAGGCGCCCAGACACAACAGCATCTGCGGCGTTAGTTTCAACGCAGGTTCCCATAATGCGCCGTCAGGTTATGACGCGCGTTCGCGAACCAGTAAGTGGGTAAAGCCCTATCGAAGCGTCCGTACGAACCCTACAGCCTGTTGTGGACTGAACGGGGAAAAGGGAGGCAACAATACTTCGGGACGCTCTCGAATGCCTGGCTCAGTTATTCTTCCAGCGGAAATGAGTTCAACACCCCTGTGCCAATTCGGAAGCCAGGCTGGAAGGTGCAACGTATGAAAAAACTCATTGTCCTTTTGGCATCGGCGGCTTTGCTCAATGGCTACGCTCAATCGAGCAGCCAGAGCGGAGCTGGTAACACAGAAAGTGGCACATCCAGCAGCGGAGCGGTCGGCAGCGGTTCGTCGGGAGCAAGCTCCGGTTCCTCCGGCAGTTCGGGTTCGCTGGGCGGATCGAGTTCGCAAGGCGGATCCTACGGCGGCCTCGGTTCGTCCAGCTCAGGATCGAGCAGTGCGGGCTCGAGTTCGGGTTCTACAGGGTCAGGTTCCAGCACATCGGGATCGCTCGGGTCGGATTCCACCGACAGCGGCAGCTCAAGCTCCGGCATGGGCGGCTCCTCGGGATCGACTGGCAGCGGAACAATCGGTGGATCGGGATCGAGCTCGCAGGGCGGCTCAGGATCCATCGGCGGTTCCTCCTCCGGCAGCTCGACTTGGGGTTCCACGGGAAACACCAACTCCAGCAGCCGCCGCTCGGGATCCCAGGGATCCCAGGGATCACAGAGCTCGCAAGGTTCCCAGGGCTCGCAGGGTTCGCAAGGCGGCGCGGGTAGCTCTGGTGGCACGGGATCGGGCAGCGGCTCCAGCAGCACGGGCGGGTCTTCGGGCAGCAGCAGCAGCGGATCCCAGACCGGATCCGGAGGCAGCTCGAGCTCAGTCACGCCGTAAGTTCGAACGAGTCATTCGCCTCTCGAGCGCCGCGCATCAGGAGTGTCAGTCGATGCGCGGCCTTTTTGTGCTGCGTTTGTTCTGAGGCTCCGTGTTTATAGATGTCAATCCGTGGCTAAGTTCCTCGCCTCAATTCGCGAACGTGATTTGCGCAGACCGCGGCCCTGCAAGCAGCTGAACGCTGAGTCCGCATTTATTGGCAGACCGTCGATTGCAGAACAACGAATGACGCGGGCTGCACGCGGGCGAAGGTTTCAGTGAACGCGAGCCCGCCCGGCCCGCGCCACTTCTCAGCCGCCGAGTTGAAGCGCTCAATCCATCCGGAACCGTCAAGGCTCACCTCGAGTTCCGAATCCGAGAAGTTCAGCGCCAGCATCACAACTTCCGTGTCCGAGTTGTATCGAACGAGTAATCCGCCCTCACCAACAGCGTGTGCGTCGATGGATTCCTTTTCCGCGTCGCAAATCGGTTTCAGGGATTTCCTGATCTGAATTAGTTCGCGGTAGAAATCCCAAAGAACACCGTGCTTCTCACGCGTGTTGCGAAGTTCCCAGTCCAGGCGGCATCGGTCGAAAGTGTGGACGGCAAACGGGTCAGGGACGTCGCCTTTGCGCTTGAACGAGCCGAACTCCTCCAATCGCCCTTTGCGCACGGCTTCCACGAGCGCGGGATCGGTGTGGCTGACGAAATATTGAAACGGCGCGGGTTCGCCATATTCCTCGCCCATGAAGAGCATCGGAAGAAACGGCGACAACACCACTGCACCTGCTGCGAGCTTCAACCGCTCAAACGAAACCAGCTCCGTCAATCGTTCACCAAGGAAGCGGTTGCCGATCTGATCGTGATTTTGCGAGTAAACCACGAACTGCCGCGCTGATGTCTGGGTGGGCCGGTTTCCGTGCCGCCGCTTTCGAAATGCTGAGTAATCGCCCGTGAACGCATAGCCGTTCCTGAAGATCTTCGCCAGTTGTGCGGTTCCTCCGAAATCCGCGTAGTAACCATCGCATTCGCCCGTCAACAACACGTGCAAGCAATGATGAAAATCGTCCGACCATTGCGCATCCAATCCAAATCCTCCCGCAACAGCAGGCCGGATCAGGCGTGCGTCATTGAGATCACTTTCGGCAATCAGGTGAAACCGCCGGTTTAACCGCTGCGATTCAGCGCGCGTTGTGTTCGCCAGCTCTTGCAGAAATGGTTGCGCGGAAAAATCCCGGATGGCATGGACCGCGTCGAGCCGGAGGGCGTCGATGTGAAATTCACGCTGCCAATACAGGGCGTTCTCAGTGAAGAAGCGGCGAACATGATCGCTTTCCTCGCCATCGAAGTTGATCGCTTCCCCCCACGGGGTTTTATACGACATCGTGAAATACGGCCCGAAGTCGCGGAGGTAATTGCCTTCGGGGCCCAGGTGGTTGTAGACGACGTCGAGCACCACGGCTAGCTGATGCTGATGACACGCATCGACCAGACGCTTCAATCCCGCGGGCCCCCCATACGAGTTCTGCACGGCGAAAGGAAACACGCCGTCATAGCCCCAGTTCCTGGATCCGGGAAATTGGGCAATCGGCATGAGCTCAATAGCCGTGACACCCAGTTCCTTCAACTCTGCCAAGCGCGGAATGATCGCCTCAAACGTTCCTTCACGGGTGAAGGTGCCCACGTGCAACTCGTAAAGCAGGTAGTCGCGCAATGGGAGCCCCAACCACGATGGATCGTGCCACTCAAATTCAGGATCGGCCACCGCCGACGGTCCGTGGACTGAGTCGACTTGAAAACGGGATGCGGGATCGGGACGCGGATCGCCGTCGTCGAGGCGAAACTGATACTCCGCTCCCGGTGCGATGTCATCCAGGATGGACCAATGATAGCCGTCCTGAGGTTGCAGCCTTTCCGTGCGTCCGCCGGAGAACGCAATTGTCACGCGTCTCGAGCGCGGAGCCCAGACGCAGATGGAGCAGCGTCCGTTGCCCAAGTATTGTGCGCCGAGCGGAAGATCGGAAAGGCCGGCGTGATGCTCGGCTTGCGCGGCCGGCTTCGTGTGATCCAGAACCGCTGTTCCTGTGCCGTTCGAATTAGTCATGAATTTCTCTCAAAGTCGTCACAGCTGCTCCGGATGCAATGGGGGCTAAATCGACGCGATCTGCGGGTTCCACGCCGTCACGCCTGCCGCACGCGCTCTAGCTGCTGGTTCAGCCTGTTCGGCGAAACCGGAATGGCGGTCCCGATTTCCTGCGCGAAGAGCGAGACCTTGAATTCCTCGATCATCCAGCGGAGGTCTTCCAGTTCCTGGCGCGCCGCATCCGAGATGTCGCGTTGCGCCCGGCATTGCTTCAGCGCATCGAGATACGGCCGCAACTGGCGTTGACGTTCCTGGTCTTTCACAGGATTCATCGCGGCACGCTCAATTCGCGTCAGCAATGCCTTCAAGTAACGGGGCAGGTGAGGCAATCGTTCGTAGGGTATTTCGCGAAGGAAAGTGGGTCCGGCCAGTTGATTCAGTTCTGCAGCGAACGGATTCGCAGCGGCGGGCTTTGGCATCGTTGCCAGCTGGCTGAAATCATTCAACGTTCTGGAACGCGTGGGAGCGGCGACTGCGGAAGCGCCGAGCTTCTGGCGGACCTGCTGAAACACTTTGAGCACATGCTCGAGCCTGTCGAGGAATTGCATGGCCAACCCGGGAAGCCGTTTGCGGGCGTCTTCAACGGCGGATTGAAATTGGGTTTGGACAAGCTCAGCCAGCGGTTCATGCGGCAGCACAAAGGCGCGGAGATGTTCCATCGCCTGCTCGCGCAAAGCCTCGCCATTGCCGAGCGGCGCGAAAAGGGGTTCGAGCCGGTTGAGCGCGCGCAGGTCCTTTTCCAGCCAGCCAAGATCCCGCTGAATCGCGAGCTCCACCAATCGCTGCACCCCGCGAAGGCTGGCTTGCCGCGCCGTGTGGGGACTTCGAAACAGCCGCAGGTTTACCGAACCATTCTCCAGCTCGAGACCGGGCCATGCGTAAACGGGCAGCCCATTTTCCTCGCTCACTGTTATCCTTTCAGGCACATCGCCGAAGTTCCACGTCGTCAGCCCGAACCGTTCCCACTCCTGTGCAGCGCGAGTCCACGCGGACGACGGGGCCTTGGTGCTGGCTTCGACCTGGGCAGACTTCAACGTTTCACGCAGCGCGATCAAGTCTCGCCCGGCGCTGAGTGCTTTTTGTGATTCGTCGATGATCTCCACGCGCGGCCGCATGTGCGGAGCGAGCGCATCGGCTGGCCACGCGGATTCGGGCACAGCCACGCCATATTTGCGATGAAGGAACGTCCCGAGCTCGCGCATAAATGCTGAACCAGCAGGCCTGAACTCGCGGACGATTTCCTCGACCTTCGGCGGCAGCGGCATCAATTCCTTGCGAATGGATTTTGGAAGGGAACGCAACAATTCAGAAATCATTTCCGACCGCAGGCCGGGAACCGCCCATTGCAACTCGGCCGCGGGTGCGGTGAGTGCAACTGAAAACGGAAGGCGCACTGTGACGCCATCGTGCTCTTCCCCGGGAGCGTAAGAGTAAACCACGCCCACCGGTTGGCCGGCGACTGTCACGGAATCGGGGAACGCCGCGGCATCGTAAGCGAGCGACTGCCCACCCGCGAGGTCGGCTTCGGAGGCGCAAAGAAACGACGGATCCGGCTTGTCGCGCAGCACGCGGTTCAATTCATGCAGCGACGAAATGTTCTCAATTTGCTTTGCGTAGAATGCAAAGAGGGCGTCATCCAGGTCGGCGAGATCGTACTGCCTGACGCGCGTTCGCCAGCTTTCAATCTTCTGCCGCACGGCACGGTTGTGCTTCAGAAACCCATACTGCGCCGGTAATTCAGGGTCGTCCGTCTCCAAAACGTCCCAGGACTCTGGCGCCTTGCCGCCTTGAGGATTGCTGTTCTTCGGAACGACATTTTCCTCCACCAGGGCGGAGCGAATGAAGATGGCTGTGGCTTCCTTGGAATTGATGTTCCCGAACGCGACCTTGCGGCGCTGCACTTCGAGTCCATTAAGCGTGACGATTTCCTCAGCCAGCACGCGCCCGGCTTCGGGACTCCAATGCGGATTGTGATGTGTGACTTTGCAGCAATGTGGCGCGAGCTGATAAATCCATTTCGGATCAATGCCCGCGAGCGTGCGCGCGAACAATTGCGAGGTCTCGACAATTTCGCCCGCGACGATCCATTCCGGTTGATTCGACTTTGCTACAGGCGGCGGCTTGGCGCCGCGTGGCAGTTTCTTTTGCGGTTCGCCACGCGCGTGCAACGCTGAACCCGGAAACACAGCGACCAGGCGATTGCCAGATGCCTTGTAGCTGTTGCGCTCTTCGCGCCTCGCAACGTGCCCGATCAGGCCCGCCAGGATTGAGCGATGAATCGCCTCATAGGCCGCGTTGCTTTCGTTGAGTTTCAATGTGCCTAAATCCTCAAGGGCGTCATGCAGTTGCGCGTACAGGTCCTGCCACTCGCGCATTCGCAAGTACGAGAGGAACTGCTGGCGGCAGAATTTGCGGCGCTGGTTCTGCGTGCGCAGTTTTTCCCACTCGTCGTGAACCGCGTTCCAAATGTTAAGCAGTGACAGAAAGTCGGATTGCGGATCGCTGAACCGCTTGTGCGCTGCGGCGGCAGCGTCCTTCTGGTCGAGCGGACGTTCACGCGGATCCTGGATGCTCAGGCCGGAGGCGATGATCAGCAATTCGCGCGTGGCGTGTTCGTGCTGCGATTGCAGGAGCATGCGGCCAAGCGTCGGATCGATCGGCAGCCGCGCGAGATCGCGTCCGAGCTGTGTCAGTTCGCGTTTATCATCCAACGCCCCAAGTTCCTGAAGCAGCGCGTACCCGTTTGCGATCGCCGCGGGCGTGGGTGGCTGGACAAAGGGGAAGCTTTCAATTTCGCCCAGCCGAAACGCCTTCATGCGCAAAATCACTTCAGCGAGGTTCGACCGCTGAATTTCCGGTTGCGTGAACGGCGGGCGCGCCTCGAAATCCTCCGCCGAATACAATCGGATGCAGACGCCTTCCTCGACGCGCCCCGCGCGGCCTTTGCGCTGGTTCGCGCTGCTCTGCGAGACGGGCTCGATCGGCAGGCGTTTGGTGCGCGTGCGCGGGTTGTACCGGCTGATGCGCGCGAGACCCGAATCGATCACGAAGCGAATGCCCGGAATTGTCAGCGACGTCTCCGCAATGTTTGTTGCAATGACGATCTTGCGTCGCTCGCACGGCGCAAATACGCGTTGCTGATCCCCGGAACTGAGCCGCCCGAACAGCGGGATGATCTCCGCATCGCGCGCGAAGC
This sequence comes from Verrucomicrobiia bacterium, assembly GCA_035629175.1. Classification (NCBI taxonomy): domain Bacteria; kingdom Pseudomonadati; phylum Verrucomicrobiota; class Verrucomicrobiia; species Verrucomicrobiia bacterium. The sequence goes on from DASPIL010000077.1 coordinate 14,844, forward strand.
GCCCTTCCAGTTGATCGGCAGTCTCGCGGATGTCCCGTTCGCTCGGCATGAAAATGAGCAGATCGCCGAAGGTGCTTTCATACATCACACGTTCGGCAGCCTGTGTTGCGCCGTCCACGTAGCTGAGATCGCCCGATTCCTCCGACTCCGATTCGAGCGGATGGTAGAACACGTCAACCGGATAAACGCGCCCGGAAACTTCGATTATGGGCGCGTCGTTGAAGTGGCGCGAAAAAGCCTGCGTATCGATCGTGGCTGACGTAACGATGAGCTTCAGATCTTTGCGGCGCGCGAGCAGCGTCTTCAGGTATCCCAGCAGGAAATCGATGTTCAGGCTGCGCTCGTGGGCCTCGTCGATAATGAGCGCGTTATAGTGCGAAAGATCGGGATCGCCCTGCGTTTCAGCGAGCAGGATTCCGTCGGTCATCAGCTTGATGTATGTATGCGCGCTGGAACGGTCATCGAAACGGATCTTGCATCCGACCTCGCGTCCCCATTGCGCGCCCAGTTCCTCGGCAATGCGTTTCGAAATCGAAAGCGCTGCAACCCGGCGCGGCTGGGTGCAGCCGATCTGCGCTTCGATCCCAAGGCCCGCCTCCAGGCACATTTTCGGAATCTGTGTTGTTTTGCCTGAACCCGTTTCGCCCGCAATGACAACGACCTGGTGCTGTCGAATCGCTTCGACAATTTCGTCCTTTCGCGCGGTGATCGGCAGCTGGGCCGGGTATGTGATCGCGGGCAGGTGGATCCGGCGCGCTTCGCGCAATGCAATGGATGCGCGCACTTCCTCGACGAGGCGATCCAGGAGGGCGTCGCGTTTGTTCTCGTGATGCTGGGCCCGCAGGACGCGTGCGAGCCGCCAGCCGAGCCGCACCCAATCATGCAGCATCGCCTGCGGCAACAGCAGCTTCAGGTCTTGAATGCGGGCATCCAACATGTGAGTTCAAACGGTAGCAGCGGGGCGGGGCGTCGGCCAAAGGGAATTGCAGCGGCAGCGTCACCGGAGCCCCGGCTTGCAGCCGTATAGGTTCCCCGCCGTTCGAAAATTGCTGGCGGCCCAATGGGTGCAGCGGCGTTCCTCGTTTACGAAATCGGACATTGCTCTCGATGTCGGTGCGGTCGGTTTTTCCGCGTCGTCAGCCAGCTGAAAGTCAGCGCTCCGGCGCCGACTGCATGACCTGGTCAGTTATTCTAGGAAACGCGCGCTACGGGCGCGCGGAAATTTCGAGCATGCGCTCGATCGGCAGGCGCGCGCGTTCCAGGATGTGCGGCGGAAGCTCGATTCGCGGCGCGAGGTTCTTCATGCAGTCGCGCACTTTCTGAAGCGTGTTCATCTTCATGTATTTGCACTCGCTGCAGCGGCAATTGTCCGATGGCAATTGCATGACGTTAAACGTGGGCGCACAAATGAACTCCTTGCCAGGGCACTCCTTCTGCATGCGATGGATGATGCCGGATTCCGTCACGATGACGTAGCGCTGCGAAGGATCCGTCTTGCAGTAAGTAATCATCTTTTCAGTGGAGCAAACGGCATCCGCAAGCTCGCGCACTTCGCGCAGGCTTTCGGGATGAACAATTACCTTCGCGTCAGGATACTGCTCCTTCAGGCGCAGGAGATTGTCGCGGCGGAATTCCACGTGCGCGTAACAGTTTCCCTTCCAGAGAGTCATCGGGCGGCCGGTCTTTTCGATCACCCATTGGCCAAGATTTTCATCTGGCACAAAGAGGAGATCGCGGTCCTTGGGTGCGGCATTGACGATCTTCTCGGCGTTTCCGCTCGTCACAATCACGTCGCACAATGCCTTCACGGCCGCGCTGCAATTGATGTAGGCGATCGTCCAGAAATTTGGATTCGTTGCCTGCAGTTTCGCGAGGTCTTCAGCTGGGCAGCTTTCTTCCAGAGAACAGCCTGCGTCCTTGTCCGGAAGCACGACGATCTTGCCGGGATTCAGGATTTTCGCGGTCTCGGCCATGAAGTGAACGCCGCAAAACACGATGACGTCCGCGTTCGTCTTGGCCGCCTGTTGCGCGAGACCAAGGGAATCGCCAACGAAATCGGCGACGTCCTGGATTTCCGGAACCTGATAGTTGTGTGCGAGGATTACCGCGTTGAGCTTCTGCTTGAGTTCCCGGATCTCGCGTGAAAGCGGTTCAGCGAGCTCTGCGGCAAGCGGCTTGCGCAGTTGCAGTTGTTCACGGCCGATCGGCTGAAGGTCAACGGTATTGATCACTGGCAAAAACTAATGGGGAAGGAGGGAAGCGTCAATCGACCGGGCAGCCCCCTCTCCCCGTCCTTCTCCTCCGCGCCGACCGGAAGGCCATGTGCTGTTTTAATTCGGAACGGATTCCCAGCCGCCATTTCCCTCTGCGCGTGGGACGTAGGGGCGGCGGAAATGGGTGTCGGCAAACTTGGCTATTCGCGTTCTCCGTAGGAATCCGGGCGTTTCGACCGCTGAGCGGGTGCGCCGTTAGCCTTGCGGCGCGCCTCTTCGTTCCGTATTCGCCACCACCAGGCTGCTGCAGCCCCGGGTGATCCCCTGTCGGAACGCACAACATCAATCCTCCCGTGAATGCTTCGGAGACGCCTGTTTTCATCGAATTGTGACGTTTTGCCGGGAAACCGCCGTTGGCCCGCGTCCTGCAATGAATGTTGGCATCGCTATGAAACGTAACAACGCACGGGTAATCGTCACCCTCGGCAGCCTCCTCACCGCAGTCACGGTGGTGAATGCCACGCCTTATAACATCACAATCCACGACAACCATTCCGCAGCGGGATATGTCGGAACCGGGGTTGGACTGGAGGATAACGATACGGAGCCCGGCACGATCAAGAGCGACGCCTGGGATCTCGAGGCATTTGGATATGATCGCTCAACGCGCCAGCTCGATGTCATCGGCACGTTCAACTTCCGAGATGGCGCGGTTGCAAACGCGAGGACGTTACATGCGGGGGCGATCTTCATCGGCACGGGCGCGAATCTCCCGGGCCCGAACAACTGGAGTTACGCTTACGTGCTGGATTTTACGAGCGGCACCTATTCCCTGTACAACGCGTTTTCGATCGTGTTGCCGACCGACATTCCGCAGTCATCGCCCTGGACCATCAATCCCACGGCAGGTGCCATTGCTACAGGTGCGTTCACGTATCTCACAGGATTGAGCGATCCTGATGGATTCGGATTGACGGTGATGACGCCTGCGAACGCCAGCAGTCACAACATGATTCAGCTTTCGCTCGACGACCTGTCGGCGACGGTGCTGAATGATTTCTGGGTGCATACCACGATGGAATGCGGCAACGACAACCTGAACGGGCGTTACCAACACGTGCCTGACGCCGGCGCGAGCATCGGCCTTCTGGGTTTGGGCCTTGCCGCGCTGGTGGCAGTCCGGAGAAAGATCGTTGCGTAACGGCGGGAACTTCAGGAACTCGCGCTGGTGTAGCGCCGCACCGACGCGCGCCAGCCGAGTTCCGAAACGATGGCGCAGGCAAAAGCCATTGCAATCAACAGCAGCGCCATTGCAGGAGAAAACTTGTTGAGCAGCAGCCGCACGGGAACGTTCGAGACGAGAAGCATGGGAAGGGCGAACGTGAACACGGCGCGGAACACTCCATGGAATGCTTCATCGGGCATCCGCGCCACGTTGAACAAGTTGTAATAGCCCCAGACAATTCCCTGCGCACGAACCGTCCAGAAGCTGATCGTCGCGAGCAGGAACATGAGCGAGTAATGGATCAACACCCCGGCCAGCGCCAATCCAAGAAAGCCGGATACCTGCGCGACGTTTGGAACGAAATGCAGCTGCTTTGCGGAGTAGGCCATCACCGCCAGCGCGGATGCGGCATTCACGAACGCGCCGAGATCCACCTGCCGAAGCGAAACAACAAAGCGCGTGTTGATCGGCAGCAGCAGGAGGAAATCGAGTTTGCCGGTGCGCACGAGTTCTGAGAGGTTCGTGCAGTTCACGAGGAAGAACGCCTGAAAGATCTGCTGGATGAAGTGGCTTGCCCCAATCAGCATCACCACCTGCCACTTGGTCCATGAACCGATGTTCTCCGTGTGCAGGTACAGCACGCCGATGAAACTGAGCTGCAGCCCGAACCACAGCAATTCAACCACGATCCAAAGCAGGAAGTTTCCCTTGAACATCGTTTCACGCGTCACGGAATTCTTCCACAGCGCGGCGTAGATGCGCAGATAACGCGGCAGCCCTGACGAGGGAGCGCCATGGGCCTTCGCATGTAACGGCGGGCCTTGAATGTCAGTGCTTGAACTCATGCTTATCCGCCGACTGCGCTGTATTTCTTTAATCCCCTGTTCCACGCGAGACGCGCCACGAAGTACATCGCGATCACCCAGCCCGCCTGGATGAGCATTCCGCGCGCGAGTTCCGCACCTGCCGTTTTGCCCATGTAAACGCTGATTGGAAAATACAGCTGGTAGGGAAACGGAGTGAGGTAGAGCAGCCGTTCGATCCACGGCGGCAGGATGTCGAGCGGAAACAAGTGGCCGCTCGCGATGTATTCGAACGCGAACAGGATGAAAATGAACGTGGAGACTTCGAGCACCCAGAACGCGAGCATGGCCATCGCGTAGGACATGAAGAATTGCAGCAACGCCGTGAACACGATGGACACGCAGAACGCGGCGGCCGTGAGCGCGTCGGGCGGCAGGACAAAATATTGGCGCAGGCAATAAATCAGGACCACGATGGGTGCTGCGGTCACGGCCATGTAAGTCATCCGGCCCGAGAGAAAGAGACACAGCCGATACCAGAGATAATCGATCGGCTTCAGCACGAACTGGCTGATGTTTCCGTCCTTGATATCCGCGGCAATCTGCCAGTCGTCTTCATTCACTGCGGTGAGTGAATCGACGACGGTGGTCATCAGGTAATAGGAAACCATCTGCGCAAACGTGTAGGTTCCAACCAGGCTGCCTGGGCTCTTGCCATCGTAGATCGCCTTCCAAACATAAATGATGGCTGCGAGCGGGATGAGGCCGAACAGGGCGCGTGCGAGGAAGTTGAAGCGGTACGTCAGGTTGTTCTGAATGCCGATGTTGATGACGTGCCGGTATTTGTTCACCCGCCACAGAGTTGCACAGAAGTGTTTCCGCTCAACCAAAATGTGGCGTCAGGCATCCTTGCCTGACGTGGAGGGCGGGCATCCTTGCCTGACGTGGAGGGCGGGCATCCTGCCGCCCGGAAAAAGCGTGAAGCACGAGAGACGCTGAAATTGTTTGATGCGCTTGGATTGAGTTGATGGTTCTTTCCGCCGGGCTGGAAGCGCCGGCTCCACGGCAGGCAGGATGCCCGCCGCTACGGCGTCGTGGCGTCAGGCATCCTTGCCTGACGTAGAGGGCGTGCATCCTGCCGCCCGGAAAAAGGGGAGAAGCGCGAGAGACGCTGAAATTGTTTTGATGCGCTTGGATTGAGTTGATGGTTCTTTCCGCCGGGCTGGAAGCGCCGGCTCTACGGCAGGCAGGATGCCCGCCGCTACAGCGTCGTGGCGTCAGGCATCTTGCCTGACGTGGAAGGCGGGCATCCTGCCGCCCGGAAAAAGCGTGAAGCACGAGAGACGCTGAAATTGTTTTGATGCGCTTGGATTGAGTTGATGGTTCTTTCCGCCGGGCTGGAAGCGCCGGCTCCACGGCAGGCAGGATGCCCGCCGCTACGGCGTCGTAGCGTCAGGCATCTTGCCTGACGTGGAGGGCGTGCATCCTGCCGCCCGGAAAAAGGGAGAAGCGCGAGAGACGCTGAAATTGTTTTGATGCGCTTGGATTGAGTTGACGGTTCTTTCCGCCGGGCTGGAAGCGCCGGCTCCACGGCAGGCAGGATGCCCGCCGCTACGGCGTCGTGGCGTCAGGCATCTTGCCTGACGTAGAGGGCGGGCATCCTGCCGCCCGGAAAAGGGAAGAAGCGCGAGAGACGCTGAAATTGTTTTGATGCGCTT
>DASPIL010000078.1 GCA_035629175.1 Verrucomicrobiia bacterium
CGTTCTGCATCGCGGCAGTCATTGAGAGCAGGGCAGCGTCGCCGTTTGGATGAGGCTGGGTCAAGTGATGCGCATCCGTCGCTGCGCCGTAACCCAGGATTTCGCCGAGGATTTCGGCATTGCGGCGCGTTGCGGATTCAAGCGTCTCCAGCGCAAGCACGGCGGCGCCTTCGCCCAATGCGAGGCCATCGCGATGAGCATCGAAGGGCCGGCATTGCGTGGGCGAGAGGGCCTGGAGGGAATCGAAACCGGCGAACACCAACTGACTGATGGCGTCGTAGCCTCCTGTCAAAACACGATCAGCGCGGCCATCGCGGATCAGTTCGAAGGCGTGTCCGATTGCATTGGCACCCGACGCGCAGGCGTTTGCGATAATAGTAATGGGACCTAGAAAGCCATAAGCCTCAGCAAGGTTCAACGCCTGTTGCTGCGCCTGGTAATGGCGAATGCGCGCGGCCTGTTGCCGCGGTTCAAAGGGCCGCTCAGTGGCCTGGCGAAAATACGCTTCGCCGAGAGTCATGCCGCCGCTCGTGGTGCCGAGGACAAGCGGGAGGTGATCGCACGGTTGCCAGCCCGATTGCCGCCAGGCTTCGTCTGTTGCGACGAGCAGCATGCGGGCGGCGCGGTCCATGCGGTCCAGGTGTCTCGCGTTGAGCCTGGTTTGAGGAAGAGTCGTGGGAAGATCCAGTTCTGCGGCGACCTTGACACGTTGCCGGCTTGCATCAAAAAGCGTGACAGGGCGGATGGCGACGCGGCCGCTGCGAAATCCTTCCGCGTTTGGGTTCCAACCGCTTCCGAGCGCGGTGATGATTCCGGCCCCAGTGACAACGACTCGGGAGCGGCTGGGCTTATGGCGAGGCGGAAACAGCACGGCAATTAATTCAATTCACGCGACTGTAAAGGTTTCGTCCACCGCGAGTCAACGGAGCGCGGATTCACAATTGTCACCTCATGAATGGGACCGTATATTTGCGGCCATGAAGTTCACACGTTTTTTCCCGCGGCTCACTGCTGTTGCCGCAGGATTGGTTTTAAGTTTTTCCCTGGCGGCGCCGGCAGCGGAACCTACAGCGCTGGAATTGATCAAGGAAGCCAACCGTCACGTTGGCGACGAGGTCAAGGACAAGGTGGTGCAGATTCGCTCGGAAAAATCCATCGCGGGCCTGACGCCGAACATTTGGTTCGTGGTGTTCTACGACAAGGACGCGCGGTTCAAGACTGCCGAAGTCAAATTGGGGGCGGGCAAGAAGCTCGAGGTGAAACATCCCATGCGCCAGCCGTTCGCGTACATGAATTACAAGAACGTCATGGATGTGCCGAAGCTTGAAATCGATTCCGACGACGCGATCAAGATTGCAACGAAGGAGCCGTTGCTCGACAAGCTGACGATCCGGGCGACGCAATTGTCGCTCGAGCGAAAGGACGACATCCCGATCTGGCGTGTGCGGCTTTGGGCGCAGAAGCTGCGGAATGCCAGCAAGGATGCGGACATCGGCCAGGTTCACATCAATGCACTCGACGGAACCGTGATCGAAAGCGACCTGCATATCGACCGGGTTGACTGAGGTATTCGTGAAGACCGCCCCGCCAGCCGCCCGATACGACGTGGTGATCATGGGCGGAGCATTGGCAGGCGCGGCGACGGCCATTCTGTTGCTGCGGGAGAAGCCTGCGTTGCGAATCCTGGTGATCGAGAAATCCTCCGCGTTCGGGCGTCGCGTCGGTGAAGCCACGGTCGAGATCAGCGGTTACTTCCTTTGCCGCGTTCTTGGATTGACGCAGTACCTCAATGAATCGCATCTCGTGAAGCAGGGGATGCGTTTCTGGTTCAGCAATGACGAAGCGGGCAACCTGGAGGAATCCAGCGAGATTGGCGGCAAATACCTTTCGCGCGTTCCTGCATTCCAGGTCGATCGTTCGACGCTTGATGAGGAAGTTTTGCAGCGGGCCATCGCGCTGGGGGCGGAAATCTGCAGGCCCGCAACGGTTTCAAGGGTTAGGCTGAATCCCGGCGGCGACCAGCACCTGGAAGTGCGCCACCTGGAGCAGACGCATTCGGTGGCAGCGCGATGGGTTGTCGATGCGTCAGGTGTTGCGGCAGTGCTGGCGCGGCAGCAGGGTTGGTGGCGCTCGAATGTGGAGCATCCCACCACTGCGGTTTGGGCGCGCTGGACGGGTGTGAAGGATTGGGACGGCTTCGAGTTATCGCAGAAATTTCCGAAGTGGGCGATGGCCTGCAACGGCATTCGCGCCACGGCTACGAATCACCTGCTTGGCCCCGGCTGGTGGGCGTGGTGTATTCCGCTGAAAGGTGGCGATGTGAGCATTGGGGTTGTCTTTGATCAGCGCCTTGTGAAGTGGCCGGAATCGGGATCGTTGGGACAGCGATTGAAAGATTTCCTGAGTGAACATCCGGTGGGAGCGGAAATTCTCGCGGACGCCTCGTGGCGTGAAGGCGACGTCCTGCTGCGCAAGAACCTGCCCTATTCCAGCACGACCATTGCAGGCGACGGCTTTGCGCTTGTGGGCGATGCAGCTGGGTTTCTGGATCCCTTTTACAGCCCCGGAATGGACTGGGTTTCATTCACAACGTGGTCGACGGCGAAGTTGATTTTGGCGGAACAGGAAGGGAAGGCGGTTCTGCCGCTGGTTGAAAAACACAACACTGCTTTCACGCGCTGCTACCAGCGATGGTTCGAAGCCGTGTACAAGGACAAGTATGAGTACATGGGGGATTTCGAGCTGATGCGGATTGTGTTCCAACTGGATCTCGGCTTGTACTATTTGGGAATTGCGTCGCAACCCTTCAAGCGTGGCGCGTGCGCGTTGAGTGAACCGCCGTTCTCAACTCCGCCGTCAGTTCCCTTTTTCCACCTGATGCGATTCTACAATCGCCGTTTCGCGGCGATGGCGCGTGAACGGCGCCGCCGATCGCAATGGGGCCGCAGCAACGCGCATCGCCGGATGCTGATTCCTGGATTCACATTTTCGGGGCGCAGTGCCTGGCCCGTCGTCAAGGCGATGGTGGCGTGGGCGACGCTGGAATTGCGCGAAGGGTGGCGAAGCTGGTTTGCGCGCGCGGCGCAGCGGGACATTACCGTGCCGGCGGCGGTTGCGGCTGAAATTGTGAAGTGAGAAAGGTTCCTGCGGCGAGAATCAGACCCGCGCGCCCGCCACTTTCGCTGCAGCCGCGGCCACTTCCCGCGAGTCGAGAAAACTTGCCATGCTCGAGTCGGCGGTTTCCAAACCTTCGGACGCAATCGCTTCCAGGATTCGTTCCTCCGTCATGATGAACCGATCGCGTTTGTAGAGCAGGTAGTTGCCGCGAATTTCGGAAGGAGTGAGATTGATGGTGACGAGATTCGCGCCGGTTCGCAGTCCCCGGCGGTATCCGTTGCCAGGTTCGGCGAGGTTGAGCGCGCTGACCGAAGGAATGATCCACCCCGGGCGCATCAGCCGCATTGCAGCCATGCAGTTCAACGTCACGTCGATGTCAGCCATCGGCGCCGAAGCCAGCGGGGATTCATCGCCTGGAATGAACGGACTGACGCTGCAGCCGTCGAGCGGTAATTGCGCGGCGAGGGCGAGATTTTGCAGGAGGTCATCGGTTGTCTGTCCGGGAAGGCCCGCGATAAAGCCCGAACTGACGCGCCAGCCTGTGGCAGCGAGATGCCGGATATTCGCGAGGCGCTCTTCGTATGTGCCGGGCGCCTGCAATTCGCGATAGCGCGCGGGATCGCCCACTTCAAACTTGATGATGTAAGTGCCGGCGCCTGCTTCCTTCAATTCTGCGTAGAGCGGGTGATGCAGAGAGCCGAGGCAGACGCTTATCCCAAGGTCGGTCTCGCGGCGAAGGGTTCGGATCAGCGGAAGCGCCACCTCGCGAACTGCGACGGGATCTTCGCCCGCCTGGATATTGATATCAGTAATGCTTGCGGGGCGATGATGAATGAGCAGTTCGGCCAGTTCATCGTGGCTGGCACGGAAGCGGGAAAGACCGCGATTCTCGCGACGCATTCCGCAATAGGCGCAATTCTCGCGGCAAAAGTTGGAAATTTCGACAACTCCACGAACAAACACCCGCTTCCCAAAACCCGCCCGGGCAGTCTGGGCAGCCTGGCGATGAAACGCAGCCTGTGCCTCGCCGCGCAACAGCAACATCTCGGCGACCGGCCTGAAAGAATCAATCATCTATCGTAAAAACTTAAAAGGACGCGGAACACAGCGCAAATGCATTTTAGGGTCCATACGGATCCCTGGAACTTCCTGACGCGTCTTTTCAGGTCCATTTGCTGAAGCAGGGGAGGCCTGCGCTCCTTGCTCCACGTGCGGTAAAAACTTGGCGCTGATGGGAATTCCCGTAGCTTCCGGCCGATGAATTGGCCGGAGACTTGCCTGGTGTGCATTCCGTGCCTGAACGAGAGCGCAACCATCGGCGGCCTGGTTCGGGAGATCCGGCGCACCTTGCCACGCGTTCTCGTGATTGACGACGGATCGGCTGACAACACCGCGGCATTAGCGGCAACGGCGGGAGCCGCCGTTACGCGGCACGATCGATCGCTGGGGAAGGGTCGATCGCTGCAACACGCCTGGGCGGTTGCAGAACAAAAGGGATTTGAATGGGTGCTGACGATGGATGGCGATGGCCAGCATGCGCCGTCTGATATTTCGGTCCTCCTCTCGTGCGCCGAAGCCAGCCGTGCAGACCTGGTCATTGGAAATCGAATGGCGCAAGCCGGGCGGATTCCTTTCGTCCGTCGGGCTGTGAATCGCTGGATGAGCCGCCGGCTGTCGCGCCTGGCGGGAGTGGAATTGCCCGATACCCAATCGGGATTTCGATTGATCCGGCTGGAGGCGTTGCGCGGACTGCGGATCGCGGCCACTCATTTCGAAATCGAATCTGAAGTTCTCCTGCGATTGGCGCGCGCGAACAGGCGGATCCAATTCGTTCCCATCCAGGTGATCTATCGCGCAGAGCAGAGCAAGATCAACCCGGTCCTCGACACGATCCGCTGGCTGCGATGGTGGCGTCGCGCATGAGGGCACTGCGCCACTGGCGGTCACACCTTCTTGGCCTGCAGGATAAGCCGCATGCCGTAATAACTGAATACCTGGGGGCTGGAAATCTTCGCGGCTTCGGCGAAGCGTTGCAACTCGTCCATTCGAAACCCGCGTTTAACCGACAGCAATCCGTCCTGCTGAAAGTGGCCGGGAAATCGCGCCAGGAGAAACATCATGCGCACAACAAGATACAATAGGGCGCTGCGCTGCAGATCTGTGAGGCAGATGGCGAGCCTTGCGACACGCCAGGCTTCGCGCAGGTGAATGACCACTTCTTCATCTGAGAAGTGGTGAGTCATCTGCGATCCGATCACGACATCAAAGCTGCGATCATCGAAGGGAAGGGCGAGGGCTGAGCCGACGACATTGCGGGCGCCCGGGTTGAGCGCGAGAGCGCCCGGATTGACGTCGAGATTCGTGAACTTCCATTTCCAACCGCGGTTTGATGCCCAGCGTTCCAGGGTTCGACCCAGCAATCCGTCGCCAGCACCGAGGTCGAGAATCGAGAGTTCACGGCATTGTTCCTCCCCGAGCAGGCGCGGCAGCGAGCGTTGAAACGGATCTGCGAAAATGAACCACTGATTGACGCGATTGAGCGACGCGTAGCCTTCGACCAGCTCGGAGTGGGTCCGATCCGGCGAGTCGAAATATTCTACTTGCGTAGCTCGTCGCGGGAAAAACATGCTTTTGCTTAGTGGAAACGATGCTGGCTGCACAAGTTAAACCCGCAAGTCCTTGGCGGCGCTGGCTGAAGGCCATTCAACGGCTGGTTTCGGTGATAGCGTTCGCGGCGCTGGTTGGATTTGTGATGCGTCACGCATCGACCGCCCTTGAGCGCAGCAGCAGGCCCGCAGGGTTCACGCGCGGGATGTTGCAGGGGGCGCTGATGCCCTGCGCATTGCCCAACCTTCTGATTGGCCAGGACGTTTCGATCTACAATGAGAACAATGTCGGGGTGCCGTACAAGCTGGGTTACACGTGCGGCGTGAACGCGTGCGGCGCTATTTTCTTTGGAGTGTTCTTCCTTCGGATCAACCGCTGGCGCAAACGCGCTCGCTCTGTGTGATCACAGTTCGTCGCCCCGTCAGAGATAACTTGCGGGGTGGCGGCTCACCCCGTTAAGGATGTGCATGATGACGGCAGGAAAACTTCGCATCGGCGTTCTCGGCTCCGGCAAAGGCTCGAACTTTGTCGCCATTGCCAACGCTGTGGAGCGCGGCGAAATCAATGCCGAGATTGCGCTGGTGCTGAGTGACGTCGACGACGCTGGCATTTTGGCCCATGCCCGCGCGCATCGGTTTCCGGCACAGTTCATCCCGCCGGGAAAATTTCGCACGAAGCTCGACGACGAAGCTGAACGTGCAGTCGTGGGTGGCCTGCAGTCTGCGAAGGTGGACCTCGTCGTTCTCGCCGGATTCATGCGCGTATTGAAGGGCGAGTTCCTGCGGGCGTTTGAAGGCCGCATCGTGAACATTCATCCGTCCTTGCTTCCCGCATTTCCTGGCCTGCTCGCGTGGAAGCAGGCGCTTGATCATGGTGTGAAGGTGACGGGGTGCACGGTTCATTTCGTCGACGCGGGCGTTGATTCCGGCGCGATCATCGGCCAGCAAACGGTCGAGGTGCTGGACGATGACACTCCCGAGACACTGCATCAACGGATTCACGCTGCCGAGCATCAGCTTTATCCGCGATGCGTGGCGGCGCTGGCCGCCGGCAGAATCTCGGTCCAGGGACGGCGCGTGACCTGGAAACGAGATTGACCCGGCTCACGGGCGGAGCGCTGGGCGGGACGAGGGGGCTTCCATGTGAAGGTGCCCTCTAATTGGACCGGATGACATCGTCCGCTTCCATGACAGTGCTGTCATCGAAACGGCGATTCGGTCCCGCCGAGCGGATGAGGACGCCTGTGTCCGAAAAGTACACGCGAAGCGCGGTTCCCCAGGGATCGACGAACTCGCCTTTTTCATTCAGGTCGGTTTTGCGTCCGACGATGACGATCACGTTTTTGGGATTGTTGCCCTGGAGGGCCTTGGCGACCTCTGCGTTTCCGCCGATGGGGTACGCGCCGACGCGTTCCTTATATTTCTGAAGGGAGGTGAAGAGGTTTTCGATGTCTTCGTTGAACTTCGCGGTACGGGCATTAACGCGCAACGTGTTCCAGGCCTGGCCTGCCCAAACGATGCCGGCGACCAGCGTGATGACGCCGAGTCCGATAAGGATTTTCTTCATGCCTGCACTTCAGCAGGCAAGGTACCAATGTTCAGGCTTTGGAGGACGCGGGCTCAGTCGAACTGTTGCGAATGACGAGTTCGGGGGGCATGCGTTTGGATTCCACGCGTTCGCCTCGAATGGCTTGCATCAACATGTCGAGTCCGGCCAGGCCCAGGCGGAATTTGGGCTGTCGAACCGTCGTGAGCGGGACGCGGAAATATTCGCTGGCGAGGACGTTTCCAAAACCGACGACGGACAGATCCTGGGGAATGCGAACGCCCTGGTTTAACAACGCATTGGAGCAGCCGATTGCGACGAGGTCATTGGCGGTCTGGACCGCGGTGGCGCCGCACGATTCGTTCAACATCTGCAGGGCAGCTTTCACGCCATCCTCAACTGTGCCGCCTGCTTGAAACACAAGTTTTTCGTCGACGTCAGAGCCCGACTCGCGCAACGCCCGGCGATATCCCTGAAACCGATCCTGGGCCCACGGCGCGGCGAGGGGTCCGCCGAGAAATGCGATTCGCCGGTGGCCGAGCTGCAGCAAATGCTGGGTTCCTAGATACGCTCCGAGAACGTCATCCACCTGAACGGATGGAAACGCCGCGCAAAATCGGGCTGAAGGTCCGAGCAGGATTGTGGGTGTTCGACGAGCGAGCAGTTCCTGGTAAATGCGCGACTCGGGTTCCATTCGGTACACAGGCGCCACGAGCAGTCCGTCGATGCGACGCGATAACAGCCGCCGAATGCACGCTTCCTCGCGCTCAAGATTATTGCGCGTGTGCATGAGCATGAGGTCATAGCCGAGCTCGTGCGCGCGTTCCTCAATGCCCAGCACCATGCGGGCGTAAATGGGATCCGTGGTTGCCGGGATCAGAAGGCCAATGATCCTGGTGGTTCGCGTGCGCAGTCCCTGGGCGGTTGAATCGGGGACATAGCCCATCTGTTGGGCGAGTTGCTTGATCCTTGCTTTCGTCGCAGCGGAAACATCAGGGGCATCGCGCAACGCCTTGGAAACGGTCATGACCGATACATGCGCGTATTGAGCAATGTCTTTGAGTCTCACCATGGCACGGCTCCTCCGACTTCTACAGGTTTGCTCCCCGCCAGTGGAGCTTGGCACGCAAGGTATCGAAGAACGAGCTGCCTTCCAGATGCATGAGCTGCACTGTGCGGTCGCTTCGCCGAACCGTCACGTGATCATCGGCTGTGAGTTCCGTCACGACCTGTCCATCAGCACTCAACATCGTGACAGGCGTGGGATTTACCACCTTCACGCAAATGACGGAAGTCATTGGCAGAATCAGTGACCTGTTCGAAAGCGTATGCGGGCAGATCGGCGTGATTTGAAGAACCTCGGCTGTGGGAAACACCACCGAACCTCCTGCCGCAAGGGAGTACGCAGTGGAACCCGTGGGTGAACTGACGATCAGGCCGTCGCAGCGATAGCGCGTGACGGGTTGGTCGTTGACGGTTACGTGCAGCTCAATGAGGCGCGATGCGATTCCGCGGCTGATGACGAGGTCGTTTAACGCGGTTTGTTGAATCAGTTTTCCCTGCGCGCGCGCGTGCGCCTCGAGCAGCGACCTCGATTCAAATTTAAACGCCCCTTTCCAGATTTGCTTCAATGCGCCAGGAAGATCCCTCGACGACACCGCGGTGAGAAAGCCGAGGCCGCCGATATTGATTCCAAGCATGGGCGTCTGCGATCCGGCGATCTCACGCGCAACGCGGAGCATGGTGCCGTCGCCGCCAAAGACAAGGATGAGGTCGACAGCGGCCGCGAGCGAAGCGGCATCGGGAAAGTTTTTGCCACCGAGCCGGGCGAGTTCCGCGGTGTCCGAATCGCTGAACACCTGCCGTTTGCTGGCGCGAATGAGGGTTGCAGCCTTGCTGACGACAGCGGCGCAGGCGGCCTTGCCGGAATTTCCAATCAGGCCGATTCGTTTGATCCTGTTATGCGATTGTTTCAAGCAGCACCAAAAATTCCTTGTTGCCTGCGGGACCCAGCAGCGGTGACGTCGTCGTCCCGCGCCAGGCAAGGCATCCTCCGGCGGAAACGAACTGTTCCAGCTCATTGAGAACACGCTGATGAATGAGGGGATCCGTGATCACGCCTTCACCTCGATCCACCTCCGGCTTGCCCGCTTCGAACTGGGGTTTTACCAGTGCGAGGATTCTACCCAAGGGCTTCAGTAAAGCAACAGCAGCGGGGAGGATCCTGGTCAGCGAGATGAAGGAACAATCGATCACGACGAGGTCGGCGCCCGAAAATCCTGCGGGAAATCCTGCCGGCGACAGTTCGCGTGCGTTGGTTCTTTCCATGACTATTACCCGGGGATCGTTCCGCAGTTTCCAGGCCAGCTGCCCATGGCCAACATCCACGGCGTAAACTTTTGAAGCGCCGTGTTGAAGCAGGCAATCAGTAAACCCTCCCGTCGAGGCGCCCAGGTCCACCGCGGTGGCACCCGTGACATTAAGGGCGAAATGTTGAAGCCCGTACTCCAGTTTGTGGCCGCCGCGGCTGACGTAGCGATCCACGATATCGAGCGCCAGGGCATCGCCCGGTTTTACGGTGTCGCTCGGTTTTCGGGCAACTTGCCCATTGATCCTAACGGTCCCGGCCATGACTGCACGGCGGGCTTTCTCGCGGCTTTCGCACAATCCACGATCCACGAGTGCCTGATCCAATCGGTTCTTCGCCATGACTCGTTGCAAATTCCTTGAAAACGATCGCCGAACCAAGAGCAAAGCCTGCGGTGCAAGACGCCTCAGGCAATCGTTCGGCGCAGCGCCGCTGTGTTCGAAGGACCAAGGTGGCGGCGGAATAACAAGCACGGCAGGCTGGTGCGCCGCTCGTGCACGTGCGGTTGCGCCTGGTCGCAGCGACACAGCGCGGTCCGGGATAACGCTTATTCGCGATTCCCGGAAAGCACGCGCGTTTGAGTTTCGCGGAAGCTATGGAGGAAGAGATTGTTGTCGGCAACCGACTTCTCGATCAACTGCTTGAGCAGGAACAGTTCGGAGCTGTTGATGACGGAATGGACGCTTTGCTGAAATGCCTGGAGAGGCGTGAAGGTCTGGAACAGCTCGCCGAGCAGAATGATCGCAGCATGGCGGCGCTGGTTCATGGGCATCTGCTGCAGGAACTTCAGCGTGAGATTTTCTTCGATGCTGTTGGCGGCGAACCGTTCCTCGACGATGACGACCTGGTATCGAATCTGGCTGAAGCGCACCTGAAAGTCGCCGTGTGTGGCGGCGGTGTGAACCTTGTAGCCAAGTTCCGCGAGTGCAGTGCGCGCAGTTTCGAGCCATTCAGGAGTCGAGAATGCGAGCAACGCCGGTTTGTCGGACGCGCTGATGAAGTCAAATTGATCCGCCATGGCTATTTGATTTTGAGAGTTACTGGAACGGCGGGAACTGCAGCAGCCGCAGCGGCCTTGGGTGCTTCATGCGCCTTCATTCGCAGCGAGCCAATGTCCGAGGTCGATTCGCCGCGCGCCTTTTTGAGATTGTCGATCCCGCGGGTGACAGGCCCGCGCTTCGTGCAGTAGAGCAGGGCGGTTTCTTCGCTGATCACTCCCCGTTCAAAGGCATCCAGTGCGGAGTTGTCGAACGTCCGCCACCCGAAGGGCTGGCTGGAATCAATGATCTCGTAGAAGGTCTTGCCTTCGCTTTCGCCGAGCCGAATGGTTTCCTGGGTGCGAAGGTTTGAACCCATGATTTCGAGAAGCGCGTGGCGCCCGCCGCCGTTCTTCGGAACCAGGCGCTGGCTGACAACCCAGCGCAATGTGTCCGCGAGGCGGGCGCGAATCTGTTCCTGTTCGTCGGTTTCGAACATGCCGAGAATGCGGTTGATGGTCTGGCCGGCGTCGATCGTGTGCAGCGTGCTCAAGACCAGGTGACCCGTCTCCGCCGCGCTCAGCGCGATCTTCACGGTGTCGCGATCGCGCATTTCGCCGACGAGGATCACCTTCGGCGCCTGGCGCAATGCGGCGCGAAGTCCGCTCGAAAAGGTGTCGAAGTCAGTGCCGAGTTCCCGCTGGTTGAAGGTGGCCCTGCGATGCGGATGAACGAACTCAACGGGATCCTCGAGCGTGATGATATGCACCGCCTTGGTCTGGTTGATCTCATTCAGCACCGCGGCGAGAGTTGTCGATTTTCCTGAGCCCGTCGCGCCTGTGACAAGGACGA
>DASPIL010000079.1 GCA_035629175.1 Verrucomicrobiia bacterium
ACGTCCGCGTTTTCCCGCGGGCCTTGACTCCCGTCGAGGCAGCGGGGTTCACCGCCACCAATTTCGGGGCTCTGATTTTTGTGCCCACCAACATCGTCGTGCAAGTCATCACTCCAATGGAACTCGGCGCAATCATTGAAGATGACGATCGCCCTAATCCTCCCGGCGCGCTCATCACGGCGTGGACACAGATCGCGGGACCGGCAGAGATCTCCCTGCCCGATCCAGGGGCGCTGACCAACGTGATCGAGTTCACACAATCGGGCGAGTATGTCTTCCGGATCATCGCTGATGACGGACAGGTCAAGGTCTATCAGGATCTTCCGGTCACCGTCGTGGAACCCACCTCGGTGCAGGTGTATGCGTCGGATGGCGATGCCGCAGAGCTTGGTCCGGACACGGGCGAGTTCACCTTTCAACGGATCGGGGATCTCAACTTCGATCTCACGATGCAGGTCACAATGACTGGGACGGCGAGCAACGCGATCGACTTTGTTCAGATACCCTTCTCAAACATCGTTGTCCTGCCGGCGGGTGTGGAAACGTTGACGCTTCCCGTAACTCCATTCCTGGATCATCGCACCGAAGGCGACGAGACGCTCACATTTACGATCGTGACGAACGTTGCCTACACGGTCATTGGCGGGGAGGCGACCGTGACAATCCACGACTCTCCTTATGGAATGTGGAACATCGCGCGGTTCACGCTTGAAGAGCTGACCGACCCATCGTTGAGCGGCGAGGCCGCGGATTTCGACACCGACGGCCGGTTCAACTTTGTGGAATACGCGTTCAACATGGAGCCCAAATCCGTCGAGACGGATTCGCCGATGATCACGACGCTGGAGCTGAACCCGGCGACTTCGCGCCAGCACATCACGCTCACTTACCAGCGGCGCCTCGAACCGACAGACGTGGGATACGAAGTGCGGACATCCAGCGATTTGGTGAACTGGAATTTCGGTTCCGAACACATTGAAGAGATCGAGGTCGTCGACGACGGAAACGGGCTCACTGAAACGGTGAAAGCTCGGGTCGTGGCTCCGTGGCCAACGGGCAGTCGCCAATTCGTGACGATCCGCGTCTGGCTGCGTTCCACTGGGCCATGAACGCAATGGCGGCGCCTGCAGCATGGCACACCGGGACCTGCACCAGAGAAAGATCGCGGTCCGTGACAAAGACGAATTGTCGAGAAGCGTCCTCGAACGCGAGCTTGGCGAAGACCAACAGGATACCCGCGCGGTAAAGCCAACGTC
Organism: Verrucomicrobiia bacterium; assembly: GCA_035629175.1. Lineage (NCBI taxonomy): Bacteria > Pseudomonadati > Verrucomicrobiota > Verrucomicrobiia > Verrucomicrobiia bacterium. The sequence goes on from DASPIL010000079.1 coordinate 1,257, forward strand.
GGCCTCCAGCAGCTCCCTTGTAGCCGGGCTTCGCCACCTACTTGACTTGTTCCGGCGAGTCCCGCAGCCGCTCCTTGAACAAACCCGGTTGTTCATCAAGGTTCGCCACCATGTTCGTGGCTGCCTGCTTCAGTCCCCTTTCCGCATCGAAGCGCAATGGTTCATTCAAATGGAGGGGCGTGGCCGAGCCTCCGATCTGGCTTACTCCAGGCGCGAGAAAGAGCCGCCGAAATGGGAATCCGACAACCATTTTGGCGGAAGGTTGCGCAGGAGGCAGCGCGCTGTCGTGATTCGGATTACAGGTGCGCTGCCAAAATCGGCGAACACTTTCGCAATTTACCGCAATCCAGCCGGCCCTGAATCGTTTTGACTCACTTGGCGAGTCGGATATTCTCCCCGCTCTCGTTTCCCGGGAAACACCGGATAGTGGAATTCGCCCCGGCCAAGACCGCGCGGCTCATGGAGACTGATTTATGGCAAAGCTGACAATTCGAGACCTGAATGTTCGTGGCAAACGCGTTTTCCTGCGCGTCGATTACAACGTGCCGCTTGAGGAAAAAGATGGCCAGATGGTCATCACCGATGACACCCGGATCAAGGAAACTCTTCCGACCCTGAAAGCGCTGATCGAGCAGGGTGGCAAATTAATCCTGACCGCCCACCTCGGCCGCCCCAAGGGCCAGCGCGAAGCCACCATGTCGCTCCGCCCAGTCGCCGCCCGCCTTGCCGAAATGCTCGCGCGGCCAGTCGCGTTTGTCGACGATTGCATCGGAGAAAAAGTCGAGAAAACCGTCGGCATCATGAAGGATGGCGACATCGTCCTGCTCGAGAACGTCCGCTACTACAACGAGGAGGAGAAGAACGATCCTGCGTTCGCCGAGAAGCTGGCGAAGGTTGCTGATGTTTATGTGAACGACGCATTCGGCGCGGCGCACCGGGCCCACGCATCCACGGAAGGCGTTGCGCGCATCGTGTCCAAACGCGGTGGCAAGTGCGCCGCCGGGTTGCTGATGGAACGCGAGTTGAAGTTCCTCGGCGACGAACTGGAGTCGCCCGCAAAACCGTTCGTGGTCATTCTCGGCGGCGCCAAAGTGTCCGACAAAATCAAGGTAATCGACCGCCTCCTTGAAAAGGCCGACACCATCCTGATCGGCGGCGCAATGGCTTACACCTTCAAGCTCGCGCAGGGTTACAAAGTCGGGCAATCACTGGTCGAACCTGAAAAAACAGACGTCGCCCTCTCAGCGCTCGAAAAGGCAAAGCAACGCGGTGTGCAATTCCTGCTGCCGATCGACAACGTCGTCGCCACGCCCGTCAAGACCGACAAGCTCAACAAGAAGGGCAAGCCGATCATTGATCTCAACAACCCGCGCACCAATTCCGAGGAGAACATTCCGGACAACGAGGAAGGCGTGGATATCGGACCAGCGACAGCCAAGAAGTTCGCTGACGTCCTTCTCAGCGCAAAAACGATCCTTTGGAACGGACCGATGGGTATTTTCGAAGACAAGCGTTTCGCAGCAGGAACCAATGCCGTTGCCCAGGCAGTCGCTGAAGCCACGCAAAAAGGCGCCAAGAGCATCATTGGCGGTGGCGACAGCGTGAAGGCGCTGAACAAGGCAGGCCTCGGCAGCAAGGTGACCTTCATGAGCACGGGCGGCGGCGCCAGCCTGGAATTCCTCGAAGGCTCCGAATTGCCCGGAGTCGCCGCGCTGAGCGACAAATAACGAGGCGAGCCCCTACGCATTTTGACACATGAACAAAGAACGAAAACTGATCATTGCCGGAAACTGGAAGATGAACAAAACCGTCGCCGAGGCGCTGGACCTCGTGCGCGGATTGAAGATCGAACTCTCAGGCGTAAAGGAAGTGGATATCGTGGTCTGTCCTCCCTATACGGCGCTGGGAGAAGTTTCGAAGGCGATTCTCGATTCCAACATCCGCCTGGGCGCCCAGAATATGAGCGAGAACAACGTCGGCGCCTACACGGGCGAAATTGCCGCCGTCATGCTTAAGGAATTCTCAGTGCGTTATGTGATCCTCGGCCATAGCGAACGCCGCCAATATCAAAAGGAACCTGACGCGCTGATCGCGAAGAAAGCGGCCGCTGTCCATGCGGCGTCCCTGAAGCCGATCGTTTGCGTGGGCGAAACCCTCGCTGAACGCGAAGGCGGGCAGATGGAACAGGTGCTCGACACCCAGGTGCGGGGCAGCCTCGCCGGCTTGAGCAAGGAACAGATGGCGGAAACCATCGTTGCCTATGAACCCGTTTGGGCCATCGGGACCGGCAAGACAGCAACGACCCAACAGGCGCAGGACGCCCATGCTTTTATCCGGGGAATCCTGTCCAAAATGTTCGACGACAGCGTTGCCAAGAAGGTGCGCATCCAATATGGTGGCAGCGTTAAGCCTTCCAATGCGCGCGAGCTGATGAGCCAGCCGGACGTGGACGGCGCGCTGGTTGGCGGGGCTGCCCTGGAAGCCCGCAGCTTCGCGGATATCATTAAAAACTCGATCTAACGTATGTTTGTTTTTGTCATTGGCCTGGTGACGCTGCTGTTGCTGCTGGATTGTTTCGTTCTGATCCTGCTGGTCCTGATGCAGCTGCCAAAGAAAGAGGCGGGCGCGGGCCTGGCATTTGGCGGTGCCGCAACGGATGCCCTGTTCGGCGCGGGATCAGGCAACTTTCTGACAAAAGCCACGAAGTACGTCGCGGGCGGATTCTTTGTCCTGACCCTGTTGCTGGCCGTGATGCAGAACCATTACGCTCATCGTCCAAATTCCCAGTTCCGCCGCATGCTGGAACGGCAAGCCCAGGCAGTGCCTGCCGCTTCGCCCGACTCCGCACAGCCGGCAGCGGCTCAATCACCCGCCCCGGGAACGCCAGTTGCGGGTGCAGCCCCGAGCACGAACATTGGCATCCTGCCGCTGAACACCGCTCCTGCAAACACGCCTGCGGGAACGAACTCGGGACAATAATCTAAAATTCTTTCTGAGCGGCGGTCCTTGACCGCCGCTTTTTTTTGCCCGTATCCGGCTTGCGCTGCCGCGGAAAATTGCATGCTTTGGAACCTGCCGCGCCGCACCCGGCGCGGACTTCAAACGCTTCAACGTCACGCATGCGAGAATTGCTGCACCGGACTAAGAGTATTGAGTTCGCGTATTCCAGCGGCATGAACGCCGTGCTCCTAACTAACGCAAAAAAACGCCGCGCCCTTTCAGAGCGCGGCGTTGGAACATACCCCGTCAAATCAAGGCACCGTGATGATATAGAACCGCTGCGGATGGTTCGTCGCGATGCTGTCTGTGTAGGGAACAGCTGATCCATCAAAGGCGCCGCTGCTCAATAATGTCCAGGTGTTTGCAACGGGTGTTGCAAGCAGGTCCGAGCTCGCCCACAAACGATAAGGCTGGCCTGCCGCGCCACTGAATGAGAACGCTACATTCCCATCGCTCAGCCGCGTCATGTTGCTGATCATCGGTGACACTCCAGTTCCAACACTGACACTGGCCGCGTCGGAGATCGCATATCCAAGACTGTTCGTCACCCGCAATGAATACAGCCCCGAATCTGTCATCTGCGCATTGGGAATGACGAGCGTTTCGTTTGTTCCTCCAGGAACCGCCATTGCGCCACGATACCACTGATACGAAGGCTCTGGGATTCCGCCGACCGCGGCGCGAAGCGTCACGGTTTGCCCGACAATTGCGTCCCTCGGTTCAGGCTGTCCCGCGATATACGGCGCCAGAACAGGTTCCCATCCAATCGATGCGAATACATTGGTTGGATTGCTCACGGTCAGATATTCAGCCTCGCTGAGCTGGCGCGACCAGGGAACCCTTGCCGAGACGTCCAGCAACGTGGTCCCCGTGATATCGCGCGTTTGATACTCCCAAAAGCGCAGCGTGCTCTTGTCAGCCAGCCCGCCGTCGGTCCAGCCCGCGGGAATGATATGCGAATCCATGAGGCACTTCAGGTAAGCCACATTGCCGTCAGGTCCGGATGTATTCGCGTCACGGCCGAGGCTCCAGCTATTCACCGCGGGTGAGGAACGGGTGAGGGCACATTCCACAAAGATCAGCCCATACACGCCCGCTGGCGTCCGTGCCTGCGTGGTGACGCCCTGCGCGTTGCCCGCGCGCTGCATCGCGCGGATTTCGGTCTTGTAGAAATAACCGATTCCCGAGCCCCAGATGAAATCAACATCGCCTTGAATCAACCCCTTGTTCACGAACGCCGCACTCGAGTTCCCTGTGTTGATCAACAGCGTGTCCTGGAAACTTGCGAGCTTGCAGTTGTCGAGGATGATCCGGGATCCCTGCGCCCGAACGGCTTCTGCCTGCGAACCGCCTTGGGGCGTGCTGTTCGTGAACACGAGATTGCGAAAGACAAGACCACTGCCGCCCGCAAAGAACATCACGCGCGTCGATGTGCCAGCGTTCGCCCCCTGGAACGTGTTGTTGTTCGCATATACCAAAACGCTCTCCTGGTAACCTTCGCCACTGAACGTCAGGTTGTCCTTCCCCGCCGGAACACGGTTGATCTCTTCGTAAGTACCCTTGCGAATGAGGACATGGCGCGGAGTGGTATTTCCCGCTGGCACCCAGTCAATGGCTCCCTGAACGGTCACAAAGTCACCGCTGCCATCCGACGCAACGACAACATCGTTGACAGATGCGGCATCGGGTCCCGCCGTCTTGGTCGTGAAGCGCCACGTGTTGGGGTCGCTGATGCCAGCCTCGCTCGCGCCGCCTGAGTCCTTGAAGAAGCCCGCATCCATCAGCACGTAATACGTCGTGTTGCTGGCAAGCATTCCCAGATGCGGGAAGATTGCGGCAATGTTGCTGCGGATGATCACGGGATACGTGTTGTAGCTGCCGCCTGCGATCACGCGCAACTGGCCGCCGTTGTTGTCATTGAGGCCGAGATCGATGGTGTCCACCAAAGCGTCGTCGGCGTTGTAGATGCGCAGCGTTCCAGTTCCAAGGACGGGCGTCTTGTTGAATCGGATGTAGAGCGGCGTGTCGTAGCAGACATTGCCCGAGCCGCCGGCAGGCGTGAATTGAATCGCGGCGAGATTGGTTGAAGTAACGGTCAGGCTGACAGTCACACTGGTATCGGATCCGCCATCGTTATTGACGAGGACCGCATACGTTCCCGCATCGGAGGGTTGAACGCTGGCAAACGACAATGTGGCGTTCGTCGCCCCCGAAAGCGTACCGCTATTTTTGACCCATTGGTACGTTGGCGGCGGATTGCCCGTCGCAACGACATGGAACGATGCCGGCGTTCCCTGCGGTGCGGTCACGTTGACTGGTTCCTCCGTGATCACGGGCGGCACGAGGACGGTGAGCGTTGCGCTGTTCGTGACAGCCCCCGCCACGTTCGTCGCAACAATCGAATATGTGGTCTGGTCCGCCGGATACTGGGCATTCTCAACAGTGTACGAGCTGTTGTGAGCTCCTGGAATGTCGACGCCATTTTTCCGCCACTGAATGGCGGGACTGGGAACACCCGAAACCGAAGCCGTGAACGTCGCATCCTGGCCTTGTAGAACCGCAAGATTATTCGGCCCTGTAATCACGGGAGCCACATTGCCGGCGCTGATGGTAAGCGTGGCAACCGAACTTGTGATCGCACCGTAAACGTTCGTGATCACCACGGTGTAGTCGCCGCTGTTGGCGACCTGTGCGCTGTTGATGGTCAATGTGTCTGTTGCCGATCCAGAGATGCCGCCGACATCGGAAAGATCGACGTCGTTACGGCGCCATTGATAAGCTAGGGGCTGGATGCCAGCCGCTGCCACACTGAACTGCGCCAGTGAACCCGGAGGTCCGCTGAAACTGGAGGGGTCTTCGGAAATTGTGGGCCGCGGATCGTTCGGAATGTACAGATCAATCGAGGAATTGAAGGTGTTGTTGGACAGCGTCGCACCCGCGAGGCTGGCAGGAAGCGCTCCAAGCGCGAAGTTGTGATGACCAAGGCCGGCCGTCATGTTCGACAAGGTTGTGTATTTGAACAACGCAACTTGCGCGGGATACGACGAGAACAGAATCGAGCTGCCGATGTTGATCGTGTTGCCACCTCCGCCAGTGACCAGGTTCGTCACGGATGCAATGTTCCCCGCCCCTGTCAGGTGGAGCTCAATGCTCGAATCACTCATCATCAACGTGCGCAGCGGCTTGCTGGCACCCAGTGTGTTTGAAACGGCAAGGGTACCGCCCTCAACAACGTTAATCACCTGATTCAAGCTCGCCGCGCCCACGGTTATCATGTTCGCCCGCACAGTGCCGGCATTGATGTTCAGGATTCCAGTGGTCGCCTGCGCAGCGGTCGTGGACTGAATCGTGGACGCGAGAGTCAATGTGTTGTTGACCACGAGTTCGGCGCCGCTGCCATTCACGTTCATGATTCCCATGTTTGGGGTGACGCTCGTGCTTGGGCCGAGCGCCTGATTGCCAAGGAACAGGTTGTTGACATCGATCCTGCCGTTATCAAACGTCAGCACGCCCGTGTTGATGCGCGGAGGATTTCCTCCCGATGCAGTGTGGCTTCCAGAGCAATCGCGTCCCAGGCTCATCACATCGACCAGTGCATCCACGTATCCGCCGGTGAAATCATTGGTTCCCACAGCGTGTTGCGCCGATGAAGCGAACGCGCTCATATCGCCGATGCCCCACCAGGTTACCCTGCTCGAACTGCCACCAACACCACGAAACACAGCAATGGGAGAGGCACCGACGACTCCGGGATCGAAACTCATGACTGCTGCCGAGTTTGCCGAGGCTTTGGACCGCCCGAAGCCCATGCTGTCCACGAAGAAGGCGTTGGTCTGGCCAAGATAAAGAAAGCTGCGCGTGCCCGCATTGTTCCCTGCTCCCACCTGCACCATCTCAATCGCATTGGTCGCGGCGGCAACCGTCATGTAAACCGAAAGCGGCTGGGTGTAGCTCAGGGCAATGACATTGGTTCGCGCCAGATACAACGTACCCGAGTTACGCTGGGCAACGGCATTGGGGAAACTCACCGTGCCGATGCCGATGGAATTGATGTTCGCGATAAAGGTATCGAGACCCTGGAGATTGAGGATGGCGTGCGAGCCGTTCAACGATGCGGTTCCTTGATTCAACGTCAGCCGCGCCGCGGGATGGTTCAGGTTGAGCGCGCCCGATCCGACAAACGTGGAACTGCGAACCAGTGCCACGGCAGGATCCACGATTGTGCCGACGGCCAGACCTCCGGCTCCTGTGACGTTCAACGTCGTGCCTGCTGGGATCGACGTCACGTAATCGTTGTTGGTACTGCCGAAGCGCAGTGAAGCGATCGTTCCGCCAAACATGTCATCGACGGTTGGATTTGCGGCCGTGGCGTCGAAGAAGAACGTGTCATCTGTCGCGCCCGGCGCCGTGCCGAACACGCCTGCCGTGCTGTTTGTCCAATTGCTGCCCGTTGACCAATTGGAATCCGGCCCGGTTCCAAACCAAACCACCGTGTCAGCTTGTGCGGAAAGCATCGGTGCAATGGAAGCGAACAGACCCAAACGAAGTAGGGTTGTGATTTTCATCATAGGGTTGAAGGTGGCCGAAACTAGCGGATGAACAGGAGTTTGCCTAGTTGGACGAAGGTCAAGCCGCGGCCTATGACTTTCGTCATAGCCTTTACCTCAATTGAATCAGCCCCCGCTTGAGCGCCGTCGTCACAGCCTGCGTGCGGTCGGCTGCATGCAGCTTGTTGAAGATGTTGGTGACGTGCGCCTTGACCGTTCCCTCCACAATGCCGAGCGCCTGTCCAATTTCCTTGTTGCTGCGGCCGTTCGCGATCATCTGAAGCACGTGTATTTCCCGTTCGGTCAATGCGTGGTTTCGGAACGACTGCGCCAGCCGGGACGAAATCTCGGGCGGGAAATAGGGCTTGCCCTGGTGCACGGAACGGACCGCTTCAACCAGGATGTTCAACGGCATGTCCTTCAACAAGTATCCCGCAGCGCCCCCCTGCACCGCGCGCTGAATTTCCTCGTCGGTGCCGTAGGTGCTGAGGACGAGAACCACCGCCTCGGCAAACTCCTTCTTCAGCGCGACCGTCGTCTGGATGCCATCGATTCCAGGAAGCCGCAAGTCCATCAGAACCACGTCGGGCCGATGATTGCGGTATGCCTCAACAGCGCTTTCGCCGTCCTCCACTTCAGCAACAACCTGAATATCCGGTTCAATCTGTGCCGCCGTTTGCAGGCCCATGCGAATCAGGATGTGGTCCTCCACCAACATCACACGAATCGGCGCATGAAGCTTCAGGTTCATCGTGCAGCTGCATATCCGAACCGGACCGCGGAAGCGAGAATTCGTTGATGCCTCTGAAGTCTGTCTGCCGTGAAGTTCCGGATTACAGCCCCGGAACCGTGACGCGAACAACCGTGCCTTCACGAGGGCGGCTGATGACATGAAGTTCGCCGCCGATTTTCCGTGCGCGGCTTTTCAGATTCCTCAGGCCCAGATGACCGCCCGATGCAACCAGCGCGGCGTCCGGCAGAAACCCTTTTCCGTCATCCATCACGCTCACGCTGACGCTTCCCAACCCGTACTCGAGAGTCACGCGCACGATGGCGGCGTCAGCATGTTTCAAGGCGTTGTTCAAAGCTTCCTGGCAAACCCGCAGGAGATGATGTTCAACCGAAGTGGGCAACGGCATCGGTTCTCCTAATATTTCAACGATCACCTTCGCTCCATTCGAAGGCACCATCTGCCGGGCAATCTCGCGCAATGCCGTAGGAAGGTCGGAGTTCTCAAGAACTGGAGATTGCAGGTTCCACAGGCTGTGGCGCACCTCCGCGCGGCTGAACCGAACCATATTGCGTGCAAGCTCCAGGTAGTGGCGGACATTTGCTGGATTGCGCTGCAACGCGGATTCAACGCCGTCCAACTGCATCATGATCCCGCTCAATCCCTGCTCGAGCCCGTCGTGGATCTCCCCGGCCAGCCGATCGCGTTCGGCCAGGGTTGCGGAAGCCTGCGTTTCTTTTTCCAGCTTGCGCATGGCCACCTGCAAATCCTTCGTGCGCTCAACCACGCGGCGCTGAAGTTCTCGAATCCACACCATCGCTGCGCCGAGCACGACCACAAATCCAGCGGCAATCGCTGCCGTATGCTTCCATGTCCACCACGGTGGATTGCGAATGACCTTGAGATCCGCCGGCGACCGGAGCAACAGCTGCCACGAAGAAAGGATCGGCGCATCGGCAGGATTGGAAATTTCGGGACGCCAGAGCACTCCAATCGCTTCAACAACACTGCCTGGCTCCATGCGGGCGAGCGGCCGGTCAACGGGACAGACCGCCTTGAAAATACGATCCCCCGCCTGCAGATCACACCATGCAAACCCGCTTTGGACCCGCTGCTCGAGCAGTGTTGCCCGGCTGTTGATCAGGCGGCCGTTCAAGGTCGCGGGGATCTCTCGCGCCAAATCAGCGCTCAAAGGCAGCGGCGGCGCCGCCCGCCCGACTCTCCGCACCGCCGCCCCGTTCACCGTGACTGGAACGTCATGGCTTGCCTGCGGAAATCCAACCACCTCAACCTGATCGCCAGGTTTCAGGGCAGCGTCTGCTTGAAGAGGCACAACGCGGCCCGCATTTCCCGCTTGCTCGAGAAACAACAGGTTCGACCGAGCAAACGTCACCGTTCCCAACACCTTGATCCACCGCGCGTCGCTGTTCGCTCCAAAACTCCGCGCTTCGGCCAGGCTGATCCTCGGCAGCAGAAACGGGTCGACTGGCGGCGTTTCCACCGTGTTCAGAAAGCGCGGCGAGGGCATCAGCAACGCCAGTTCTTCACCCTCACGCACAGCAACTCCGCGGACCCTGACGCGAGCATCGACCAGCGATGAAAACCTTCCGGCTTCCGGCGTTCGAACCCTCACCAATCCATCCTTGATCGCAAGAACCAGCTGCAAGCGATCCACGGCACGCACCACACCTTCGACTTCAAGCCAGTGACCTTCGCCGTCGTTCGGCAACGAACGTGCCGCCCCATACGTGACCGGCCGTGGTAATCGCCCATGCCCCAACAGTGCAATGGTTTCGGGCTCAAACGGCACTGGCCATTTGTCATTCACCCGGCGCCCGCTCATCCGCACACGATCTCCGGGGGCCAAACCCTGGCGGGACAGGCGTGGCGTCATCCTGACAAACATTCCCGCCGTCTCATCCTGAACAGTCACCAGGAGACTTCCCGGCGATGTGTCGCAATACGTCACTGTCCCTTCTATGAACCCGAACAGCGAATCCCGGTCGGCGCGTTCCTTTCCCAGAACAATATCGGCAATGCGCAGTGCCGCCCGCTGATTCGGTTGAGGCGGGGCCCCGAATTTGCGTTGGCTGCCGGTTCGAGAAATCCCGATCAAGCTCGCGTCCCGCAGCATCGGAGTGCCATCCCGCCATTCCAAAAATCCGCTGACTTCCACCATGTCACCCGGTTCCCACGATCCCTCCCGCTTTGGCAGGACGACCACCGACGCATGCTTCCGCTGGAGTCGCAACCAGCAGGGCGGCGAGACGTTCTGGACGCTTGCCATTTCGCTGCGCCCGCTGCGATCGCGTCGAAACTGAAACACAGCGGTGTTGGCGGCTGTCAGGCTGATCGCTGCAAATGGTGCGTTGTTTTCCAGGGATTTGCGCATCATCAAGCCCGCACTCGCCCGGGCGTTCGGGTGGGCCGTTTCCGCAATGCGCGCCGTCAACACCTCGTCGCCCTCCATTGCCTCCGTCACAAAAAAGAACTGGTCCCACACGGATCCTATTCCGATGCCGCTTCCGTGCACCGTTCGAACGTTGTTGGTCGTCTGCATGCCGCCGCTCGTTTGTGGATTGGAAATATCAATTCCGATTGAGCCTCCCGAAAGGCCTGAAATGTGATCGAATCGCGCGGAGTGAATCTGGCCGGCTTCAAACGAGGTAACCATCAGACCCGCCTGCACGGTTTTCTCCATCGGAATTTCCACCACGTTTCCGACCTGGATCCAGTTGCTCCCGTCACCTGAAATTTCAGCGACAAAGGCATCGAATCCCTGGACGGCTACAGCTTCGCCGAGCCTGGCTTCGACCACTCCTCGAACAGATACGCGTTTACTCCATCCCAGCCCCGGCGCGGGAACCTGAAGATCTGCTACCGCGATCAAGGGACCAAACGATCCCGCGCGTTGGTCGAGAACTGAAACATCGTTGGTGGACGCAACGCTTAATCGATACGGATGCAACCCGGCCGAAGTCTGCGAACACTCCAGCACCCCCTTGGCTCGCATGCGCATGCCGTCCCAACGGGGGATCTCTCCGCTTGCCCAATCGAGCACATGAATCTCGAGCGCCGCATCGTCATTTTCCAACTCTACAACAAGCTGGCCGCCCGCAGTTCCAATGAAGCGCACAGTTCCTTCCGCTTCCACGAATTGAAAATTCGCATTGGGCAACGAACCCTCGCTCAACGTGAAACGAAGCGCTTGCGGGTTAATTCGGGGATCCAGAATTTCAATCGCAGGATTGACCGCCGCCACTTCACCAAGGCTCGGGTGCCGCTGGGAAATGGAAGCCACATCGCCCGCGAAAAAATTCGTCCAATATTCCCACACTAAGCCTGAGAGGGATTGCACCCCGTTCAATGCATTGGCAGTCGCCGGGACGAATGCGGATGCAGGAATAACCGACAACTCGATGTTCGGCCCCTGCCACGCCACCGCCAGATTGTCTGTTCCCGTTCCTTCCTCACGAAGGGTTTCGACATAATACCTTTCCCCGCCGCGAAGCGTGATGGGCCCGGAACACTGCGACGGATATTTATTCCATTGCCGCGGCCGTGTTGCGTTGCCTGGTGACACGGAAGCGATGCACCGACTGTTCGCCGCGGACGCGTCGGAACTGAGCCACAATTCCGAGCACCCACGGCTGGCAATCCAGAACGTGTAATCACCCGTCTCCGGTGCGATGAGCAAACCGCGGACACGGGTCAGAAAATGCGAGTTGAAGTCGTTTTGCTCTTCAAACGAGGGCAGCTGGCCGCGGCCCGAAGGCTGCAACGGAAAGGCGGGCTGCGCAGGCGCGTAAACCGCAGCGGAATCCGCCCGCACGCGAACCCGCGTTCCCGAACTCACACGCGGCACGTCACCCGTTATGTGAATCGCCAGAGATCCCGTGTCGTCCTGCAGCACGAGCAGACTCCGTTGCGCGTCCCAGAGTCTCACGACACCATCCAGATTCAGATGCAATGCGTGGCGCGCCTCGCCCGTGGATAAACGAAGGAACTGCTCCGCCGAAGTAACGGGCAAAACACCCAACGAGTCTGCCCTCGCCACGGCGCAAGCCACCCAGATGACCAGCAGGGACACGGAAATCCGCATAGCGCGCAAAGTATGACCCGAGGCAAAATCAGAAGTAAGGGAAAACCTTCCGAAAGGCGTCTTCCAAAAAAAGAGAAGCTTTTTTCAAAATGAAGCCAGAACTTTGCGGAAGTTGAAGTAATGTTTCTTCATTGACCGGTTCAGAGCCGGCGGTATTATCCGCCGTCAAATTTCGGCAAACATATTTGAACAAGCATTATGGCAGTAAAAGTAGCTATTAACGGGTTCGGCCGCATTGGACGCCTGGTTTTCCGGGCGCTGGTTGAACAAGGAATGGTCGGCAAGGACATCGAAGTCGTCGCCGTTGGTGACATCGTACCCGCGGACAATCTGGCTTACCTCGTTAAATACGATTCCATTCAGGGACGCTTCAAAGGCGAAGTGGGGTCGAAGAAATCCGCACCTGACAAGGCGGAGGACGACGTCCTGGTCGTGAACGGGAAGGAAATCAAGGTTGTCAGCGCCAAGACTCCCGCCGAACTTCCGTGGAAAGCATTGGGTGTCGATCTCGTGATCGAATCCACAGGCCTTTTCACCGACGTGGAAAAAGCCCAGGGGCATATCACCGCCGGCGCAAAGAAGGTCATCATCTCAGCTCCAGCCAAGGGTGATTGCCTCACGGTCGTGATGGGCGTCAACCAGGACAAATACGATGCCTCCAAGCATCATATCGTTTCCAACGCATCCTGCACAACGAACTGCCTCGCCCCCGTTGTCCATGTCCTCCTGAAGGAAGGCTTTGGCATCGCGGAAGGCTTGATGACAACCGTGCACGCCTACACGGCCACCCAGAAAACGGTGGACGGTCCCAGCAAGAAGGATTGGAAAGGCGGACGCACTGCTGCCCAGAACCTTATCCCTTCGAGCACAGGCGCGGCCAAGGCCGTCGGTCTCGTGCTGCCCGAAGTCAAAGGCAAGCTCACGGGCATGGCGTTCCGCGTTCCCGTTCCGACCGTGTCGGTCGTGGATCTCACTGTCAAAACCGTCAAGGAAACGAGCTACGCTGAAATCTGCGCTGCGATGAAGAAAGCCAGCGAGACCTACATGAAGGGTATCCTGGGCTACACGCAGGACGAAGTTGTCAGCTCGGATTTCATTCACTGCGAACTGTCATCCATCTTCGACGCCGGCTCCGGCATCGAACTGAACAAGAACTTCTTCAAGCTGGTGAGCTGGTACGACAACGAATGGGGCTATAGCTGCCGCGTTGGCGACCTGATCAAGCTCATGCTGAGCAAGGGCCTGTAAGATTTGCCGTTTGTTTACCTCGGCCGGCTGGAGTTAGCTCCAGCCGGTTTTTTTTTGCCGTGTTGGGATGGCATGCTTTCACCTTCTGCCTTTCCACATCCAGATGGATCGCCTTCAATGGTTGCGTTGGAAAACGTACTCGGCACAAACCTGAAATCCTGGATGGGCGAATGCCCGAGCCGGCCCATTCGCCGTAATGGTTTTCAAAATGCGCTGCAGTTTTTCATTGCCCTCCTGCTCTGCTGCGCCGCTGCAGGTTGCAACCGCGAAGAAAAGCGAGCCACTGATCCTTCGCAGCCTGCGTTCGCATTCGCGGGGTCCGCCAGTTGTCGCGAATGCCATCGGGACACATTCGAGCAATGGCACGGTTCCCACCACCAACTGGCCGAACGTCCCATCGATCCACAACTCGACAGTCGCGCATTTGAGCCGGAACGCCGATTCCAGCACGGTTCGCAATCCGTACGCGTGTTCCTGTCAAACAACGTCCCGTGGATTGAAGCCATCGGCCTCTCCGGCAAACCCGAGGTTCATGCCGTTGCCCGCGTCCTTGGCCATGATCCTCTGCGGCAGTTCCTCGTGGAATTTCCAGGAGGCCGGCTTCAGGCGATGGAAGCCGCCTATGACCCGCATTCCAACAACTGGTTCAATGTCTTTGGGAACGAAGATCGCCAGCCAGGCGAATGGGGCCATTGGACTGGCCGCGGCCTGAACTGGAATTCGATGTGCGCCTCCTGCCACAACACCGGCCTGCAACGAAACTACAGTGCCGCCTCGGATTCCTATCACACTCGCTTTCTTGAAAATGGCGTGGGATGCGAATCGTGTCATGGTTCGATGCAGCCCCATAACGATTGGCAGAAACAATTCGGGAAGAGCGGCCGTCCTGATCCATCGCTTTCAAAATTGACCCGCGTCCAAACCCAGGATTACTGCGGCTCGTGCCACTCCCGTCGCAGTGATTTAACGGGCCAGTTCAAGGCGGGAGAAGCGTTCCTCGACCATTATTCACCGGCGCTCGTGGATGCGTCGGAAACGTATTACGCCGATGGCCAGGTGCGCGACGAAGACTTTGAGTTTGGGTCGTTCCTCGGCAGCCGCATGCATGCAAAAGGGGTGACGTGTATCGACTGCCACAATCCGCACACAGCCAAAACGATTCTCCCAGGAAACTTCCTGTGCATTCGATGTCACGATGGAAGCCGCAGCGACGCTCCGAAAATTGACCCGGTTTCCCATAGCCGCCACAAGGTCTTTGGTTATTCGACAGAAGGTGCGATGACCAACTTCAATCTCGCGGCGTATGACCCCGCCACGATCAAGGAAAAGGGCGGTGAGTGCGTCAACTGCCACATGCCGCAGACCACCTACATGCAGCGCCATCGCCGCCACGATCACGGTTTCACCATTCCCGATCCGCTTTTGACGCGAGAGCTGGGCATTCCGAATGCCTGCACCCGATGTCATCAGGACAAGGATGTGGAATGGGCCATCCACCACTCCAGTGATTGGTACGGCGAGCGACTGAACCGTCCCACGCGTCGGCGCGCGCGCTTGATCGCACAGGCGCAACAACTCGATCCCCAAGCCGCGCCACAACTCCTCGCGTGGCTTCCGAAAGAACCGCTGCCGTATTGGCAGGCTGTGATTGCTGGACTGCTGGAACCCTGGGCTGGGGACGGCAATGTCAGCGCCACTCTGAAATCGTTGTTGCAGCACACCAACGCACTGGTGCGCGCCAGCGCTGCCCGCGCACTTGAACCTGCAGTACACGCACGCAATGCCGAAGTGGTCACCGCATTGCGCCAGGCTCTGAAGGATTCGCAGCGCAATGTTCGTGTGGCAGCAGCCTGGAGCTTGCGGGCCGAGCGCAAACCCGGCTCTCGAGCGGATCAGGAACTGCGGGCTTCCCTTGAGGTGGGCGCCGACCAGCCGCTGGGCCAAATGCAACTCGGGAACTACTTCATCGCGCGCGGAGACTTGCAAACAGCCGTTAGCCACTTCCAAAAAGCTGTGCAATGGGACCAGCGATCCCCCGCGATCCGCCAGCAACTCGCCATTCTGCTCAGCCAGCTTGGAAGGCCCCACGAAGCCGTCGAGCAACTCCAGGCGGCCTGCCGGCTGGCGCCGAGCGATGCGAACTACCGATACGAACTCGGCCTCGCGCACAATGAAATCGGCGATCTATCAGGAGCCGTTCGGGAATTGAGCGCCGCTGTTAAGCTCGATCCGCGTCTTGCCATGGGTTGGTACAACCTTGGACTGGCGCAGCATGCCATGGGTCAATCAGTGCTCGGTTTGGAATCCCTGGCCCATGCCGAACGCCTCGAGCCCGCGCAGGCACGAATTCCTTACGCGCGCGCCACCATCCTGCTGCAGATCGGACAGCGGAACGAAGCCTTTGCCGCTGCGCGCCGCGCTCTGCAGATTGATCCGTCGCACGCAGAATCCCGGGCATTGTTGCAGCTTCAATGACGATTTTGTTTTCGACATGCGATTTACGGCGACTTGACCGTTCCTCTCTCATGTCGGAATCTCCCGGCACACATCATGAAGAACTCAACGTGCTCCCTCATTGTTGCCGCAGGCGTGCTCGCCGGATGCGGCGGCCCGGCTCCGGATGCTACTGAACCCGGAACAACGCCCGGATTGACCTCGGCCACGAATGCTGCCGCGCCGTCAAACGACGCCACGAACAGCGCGAACGCAGTGACCGGCGAATGGAAAACGACAGCCAGCGGGCTCAAGTATCAGGTCCTTAAATCCGGCGGGGGAACACAGTCGCCCAAAGCAACCGACCAGGTTCGTGTCCACTACCATGGAACACTGCTGAATGGGAACGTGTTCGACAGCTCCGTTGAACGAGGAGAGCCCGCCAGATTCCCGCTGAATCGAGTGATACCCGGATGGACGGAAGGCGTGCAATTGATGAAGGTGGGCGACAAGTTCAAGTTCGAGATTCCGCCCAACCTCGCTTACGGCGCCAACAGTCCCGCACCGACCATTCCACCAAACAGCACTCTCGTCTTTGAAGTCGAGTTGCTGTCCATCGAGTAACGCACTGGACTTCTAAACAAAACCCTCTTCCCGCGAACGGGAAGAGGGTTTTCCATTTTAAACAACAGCGAGCCAATCAGCCGACCGCTTCGCCGACCTGGAACCGCACAAAACGGCGGATCGTGATGTCATCGCCGAGTTGCTTCGCAACCGTGGCGACATGCTCCTTGACGCTGATCTCGGAATTCTTCTTAACGAATCCCTGCTCCACCAGGCAGTAAGTCTGGAAAAACTTGTCGAGCATTCCCGCGAGGATCTTTTCCATCGCCTGCTCAGGCTTGCCCTTCAGGCGGTCCGATTGCGCGGCAATGTCCCGCTCCTTCTGGATGACATCCGCGGGCACCTGCTCGCGTGACACAGCAAAAGGATGACCCGCAGCAATCTGCAGGGTGATGTCTTTCACCAACTGCTTGAACTCTTCATTTGCAACGGTGCTTTCCTTGCCCGCGCCGACTTCAACAAGCACGCCGACCTTGGCGCCCGTATGGATGTAGGCGGCAACCAGACCGTTGCCTTCCACTTCCATGCGCGCGTGCCGTGCGATGCGGATGTTCTCGCCAATCTTGGTCACGGCGCCTTCCCGATCTGCTTCGAGGTTCGCGTTGGGATCGGTCGCAATCTTGCGGGCGAGTTCGTCGCCAAATGCCCGGAACGTGTCGTTGCGCGCCACAAAATCGGTCTCGCAATTCACTTCCACCAGCACGCCGAGCTTTCCGCCCGCGGCGATGTGTTGTGCAATGATACCCTCTTTTGCTTCGCGCGACGCTTTGTTTGCGGCGGTTGCGGCGCCCTTCTTGCGCAAAATGTCGACGGCGGCATCCAGGTCGCCCTTCGCTTCAGTGAGCGCCTTTTTGCAATCCATCATCCCCGCGCTGGTCATCTCGCGGAGTTTTGCAACTGTTGCAGCAGTGATTTCAGCCATAAAGTCAGTTGAAGTTAAAAAATTGGAAATGTTTGGACGTTGCGTTGACGACGCGGTTGCGAGCGTTCACTCGGAACCGCGGGCAGCCAGCGCAACCCTGCCTCAGGCCGGCGAACTTTCCGGAGTTGAAGGATCTTCGCCAGCTGCAATTTCCACCGCTTCTGCAGATTCAAATTTCTCGCCCTGCTCGGTGCGGCGGCGGCCGTATTTCGCTTCGTATTCGCCACGGGCGCGGGTGATCGTTTGCGCCACAGTCTGGAGGATCACGCGCACGGAACGGATCGCATCGTCGTTGCCAGCAATCGGGAATTCCACCAGGTCGGGATCGCAGTTCGTGTCAACGATCGCGACAACAGGGATCTTCAGGCGGCGGGCTTCGGCGATGGCATTGTGCTCACGCTTGATGTCGACCACGAACATCGCACCCGGGAATTTGTCCATGGCGCGGATGCCGTCGAAATACTTCACCTGGCGGGCGGCCTCGCGGCGGATCATCGACTGCTCCTGCTTGACGTAATTATTAATGCTGCCGTCGGATTCCATTTTTTCGATCTGCTTGAGGCGGGCGATCGAGCGCTTGATGGTCTGGAAATTGGTGAGCGTGCCGCCGAGCCAGCGTTCGGTGACATAAAACTGGCCGCATTCCTTTGCGGTTTCCTTAACCGCCTGCTGCGCCTGCTTCTTGGTGCCAACGAACAGGACGCGCTCACCCTTGCCAACGATCGAGGCGAGAAAGTCGCAGGCGGCTTCGAGCTGGGTGAGGGTTTTGCTAAGGTCGATGATATGGATGCCGTTGCGGGCATCGAAGATGAAGGGCTTCATCTTGGGGTTCCACCGCTTGGTCTGGTGGCCGAAATGAACGCCCGATTCCAACAATTCCTTAACGCCGATACTGATCACAATTTTCCTTTTGTTAGGAGCCCGCTTTTGCGAACCATCCCGCGGAACACGGGATTTTATTTGATGTTGTTTTGGCCGCCGGAACTCACACGAGCGCCGGGATTGAAGGCCGTTTACCCCCAGCTACCGCTGAAAGGCCCAGCAAAATAGCAGAGGCTTCCTTGCTGGCAACGATTATTTGGGAACTGTTTTGGCCTCCCCGGTGTTTCCCTCGGATGTGATTTGGTGCCGCGCCCCAATAGCGTCTCATCGCAATTCCTGCCATCGTCACAGCCATCAATTCATGAATCACCACGCGCTCACGATGCAACATCTCGCCCGGGTCACCGTCCGAAACCTCTGTTTACTTGCCGTTGCGGCTTCCTCGTTCAGCCTCCACGCCGCCAATCAGGTGCTGACCTGGGGCGACCTCTCGCAAGATTTCCAACTGACCTCTGCATATCGGAAGGGCGTGCGCGAGATCGCGACGGGCAGCTTTCATTGCGCTGCAATTCAGCCCGACCGCCGTGTGCGGGTTTGGGGCGATAATCGCTTTGGCCAGACAAACATCCCAGCCCGGCTGAAGCGCACGCCAGTTCTCGACATCGCCGCGGGCAATGTTCATACGGTTGCGCTGCTTTGGAACGGAACCGTGGCGTCGTGGGGTCCCACAGCCGGAACGTTCGGGGATTACGGGCAGACAACTGTTCCTTCGGGCCTGAAACATGTCTCCGCCGTGGCCGCTGGGGCCTTGCACTCTCTCGCGCTGAAGCGAGACGGAACCGTCGTCGCATGGGGCGCGAACTGGATGGGACAATGTGACGTTCCGGAAAACCTTTCTGACGTCGTTGCCATTGCTGGCGGCGCCTATCACAGCCTAGCGCTGCGCCGCGATGGAACAGTGGTGGCCTGGGGCAACAATGCACAGGGTCAGTGCGACATCTCCGCAGACCTCGACAATGTGGTGGAGATCGCCGCGGCGGGAAACCATTGCATTGCGCTGCGCGCCGATGGGACCGTCGCCAGCTGGGGCGCGTTTGGGCTCGCAACAGTTGATGTTCCGGAAGATCTCGTCGATGTGGTTTCCATCGCGGCGGGCGATTATCACGTGGTTGCATTGAAGGCGGACGGCACGCTTGTGTGCTGGGGATTCAACGAGGCCGGACAGTGTGACATTCCCGAGTTCGCAGGCAAAGTGAAGGCACTCGCCGCAAGCGGAAAACACAGCATGATCCTGCTCGACACTCCGCCGGCAACGACGCGCCGCCCCGCGAAGGTTGTCGCACGGGCGCTGCAACATGTTCGATGACGGCATTCCGCGGCTCATGCGCCGCGGATTCGCAGCATGGCGGCCCAACTCGGAGTGCGCTCGTCGCAAGGCCCCGGGGTTGCGGGAAACGAGCTACCCTGTGATCGGTCCACAGGCCGGAGCGGCTAGCGACGCCGCGTGCTGGCACTCGAGTCACTGAACCGTCACGCTCTTCGCGAGATTGCGCGGCTTGTCCACATCGCAGCCGCGGGCGACGGCAATGTGATACGCAAAGAGCTGTAGCGGCACGCTTGCAAGGATCGGACAGAGGGGCTCCAGGGTCTTTGGCAGGTAAAACACATCGTCGGCGACCTTCTTCACCGTCTCGTCACCCTCAGTTGCCAGGGCAATGACGGGACCTTTGCGAGCACGAATCATGGCCAGGTTTGCCATGGTGCGGTCATACATTGAATCCTGCGGCACCAGGAACACTGTCGGCGTCTTCTCGTCGATCAACGCAATCGGCCCGTGCTTCATCTCCGCAGCGGAATAGCCTTCCGCATGAATGTAGGAGATTTCCTTGAGCTTCAAGGCGCCCTCGAGCGCAACGGGGAAAGTATAGCCGCGGCCGAGAAAGAAAAAGTCGTCGGCCTGGGCATACTTCAGCGCGAGTTTCCGAATCTCCTCATCCCGATCCAGCACCTGTTGTATCTGGGCCGGAAGTGCTTCCAATGCCTTTAACAACTCCGTTGCCCGGTTCACCGACAACATGCGCATGCGTCCCAGAAAGATTCCCAGGAGCGTCAGTATGGATAGGGTTGAAACGAATGCCTTGGTCGATGCCACCCCGATTTCGGGGCCTGCGTGCATGTAGATGCCGCCGTCCGACTCACGGGCAATCGTGCTTCCCACGACGTTGACGATGGCGAGCGCACGATGACCGCGGCGCTTGGCCTCGCGCAATGCAGCGAGCGTATCGGCAGTCTCCCCCGATTGTGAGATGACGAGCAGGATGGTGTTCGGTTCCAATGGGGCGTTGCGGTAACAAAACTCGTGCGCGAACTCCACCTCAACCGGAAGGTGCGCAAGTTCCTCAATCAGATACTCGCCGACAAGCGCTGCGTGCCAGCTCGTGCCGCTCGCCGCGATGACAATCCGGTCGATGGCGCGCAATTCCGCAGGGCTCATGTTCAGGCCCCCAAACTTTGCTGTCGCTCCCTCGAAATCGAGACGCCCTCGCAATGCATTCTCGACGGTTCGGGGTTGCTCGAAGATCTCCTTGGCCATGAAATGCTGGAATTCACCGCGCTCAGCATCCTGCGAACTGAATTCCAGATCGCTGATCTGCACCTTCGGAATATCCGTTCCGAGATTCTGCACATCGAAACGGTCCGAAGTGATCGTTGCGACATCGTAGTCGTTCAGGAACACCACTTTTCGTGTGTGCGCTACAATCGCATTCGCGTCGCTTGCCACGAAGTTCTCACCATCGCCAATCCCAATGATCAACGGTGAACCCCGCCTCGCCCCAACAATAATGTCAGGGTGCGCCGTGCTGATCGCCGCAAGCCCGTAAGTGCCGATCACCTCGCGCAGCGCGTCGCAGACTGCCAGCGTGAGCGCGTTGGATTCACCATTCTTCCCGGCATGTTTCTGATAATGATCGCCGATCAGGTGCGCCAACACCTCGGTATCCGTTTCTGAACAGAACGTGTGGCCTGCACTCATAAGCCGTGCTTTCAGGCGATCGTAATTTTCAATGACGCCGTTGTGCACGACCGCGATTTTCCCGGAACGATCAAGGTGCGGATGACAGTTATCGTCCGAGGGTGGGCCGTGAGTCGCCCAGCGGGTATGGCCGATTCCGAGTTTCCCAACGGGCGGTTCATGGACCAGTGCGCGGGCCAGGCCTTCGTCGATTTTGCCCTTCCGCTTCCGCACGAGCAGGTCGGCCTCATGCAACACCGCCAACCCCGCGCTGTCATAGCCGCGGTATTCGAGGCGCCGCAATCCCTCCAACAGGATCGGAGCTGCCGTTTTCTTGCCGACGTATCCAATAATTCCGCACATAGAAACTGAGCCAAACGTGTTCGCCGGGGTTATACCACACCGGCTGACAGCAGGGAAAGCTCACATTAAGTCGTCGGCAGCGGAGCAAACTGAAGGACAAGATTGTGGCGCGGTGTGACCCTCCCGGGATTCGAAGCCGGATCAATCTCGGCTCCGCAACGGGGAAAACGCGGCCTGGAAAAGGTCACTGTGGGGACGACTGGAACGCGTTCACGAATATGGTGTGGTCCCGGATCCTTTGCTTTTTATCCGGGTCCAGCTCCCATTGGGCAAGATCCTCACCCAACTGTGCAATCATGCCTGCTATGTTCACGCGCTGCCCGGCCTGAATACCAGGAATTGTCTCCTTAAGCCGCACGACGACACCCTTGCCGGATTCGGCACCAACGATGAGATACTGTTCGCTCAGGACGGTTTGAACCGGCACGTTGTTCCAGTTCACCTGGCGCCCGATCAAACCCGTCATGTTGACCTGCCGCGTGACGTCTTCCACAGTTACGAGCGGCTGGCGATCTGTATTCATCGCCGGCCCGGTACCTGGCGATATGCCATGTCCGCTTGGGGATCCTTCCATGGCGTTCGTGGGTAGCGGTTCCGTGGGGGAGCCTGGTTTGCGATCGTTGGAATCCTCGAAACGCTCAGTACACGCCGTAAAACAGAACAAGGAAACCGCCGAACAAATCGCGGCCACACCGGCACGTTTGGCAAGAAAACAGGAATTTCCAGGCATGACCCAACATGCGCTCGAAGGAGCGAAGACGAAAGGGTGCAAAGCGTGGGGGATTATCCCCGCGCACACCAAATCAAAACGGGAAACCGAGCGAGAAATGAACCGCGCCGGATGGGTCTTCGCTGCGGGGATTGAGATTGTGCCCATACTCCACCCGCACCGGGCCGATGAAAGTCTTCCATCGGAGTCCGAGCCCCACGGACACGAGCGTCTCATCGCCCGGATACGCCGACAGGTCCCGGCCAAAGGTGACGGCGTCGGCGAATACGACGACGGACCACGTGGGCGTGAGACCCTGCTCGAACTCGAAATTGCCGAGCAGGTAGGTTTCTGCACCGACCACTTCACCTCGTTCGTTGCGCGGTGCAGCCTCACCTTCCGTGTAACCACGCACCGAGTTTTCGCCACCCGGGAAGAACCGCCGGTTGAACGGCAGATCCTCCGCAGTGCTGGATATGGCGGCTACAAGACCATGGCTGATTCCAAGATGCACCCATTGTGAATCGCTGATGGCACGATGCCACGCTCCCGACATTTCCATTCGCTGGTAATCGACGTCGCCGCCGAGGTAATCGCTTGCCACTTCAAGGTTGGCGAAGAGTTTGTACCCACGCCGTGGATACAAGGGGTTGTCTCGCCGATCGTGATTCAAGTCGGTGATGATTGCGGCTGCCCGGGAATTCTGCACGCCCAGAAGCTCGATATCGGGGTCAACGTCCTGTGCCTGCAGGATCTCGTAGTTGTAGCGGGTGCTGATGTCCGTATGGATGCCGCGAAAATATTTCCGCAAACCGGCGCCGCCTCCGTATTCGAGCCGCGTAAACGAAACCTCCTCGCGACGCAAACCCTCGCCCGTGATGAACACGTCCATGTTTTCGCCGAAAAATTCCGGCATTGTGTACAGGTAATCAGCGCTGGAGGAACGGAATGACTGCACCACCTTCAGCCGCTGATGGTGCGCGCGGCCGAACACATTGAATTGGTCGACCTGGACGCCGCCACGCAGCAACTCGTAACTGCCAAATCCGAACAGCAGGCTTACGTCGATCTGCTTCCCCTCATCGAGAACGTACGTGATGTTTCGCGTGTGCTCGTCGACCGCGTCGTATTTCAGCTCAACAGAATCAAACACGCCGAGTCGCGAGAGCCGATAGCGCCCGCGCTCCGCGCGAATGCGATTGAGCCAGTCGCCATCATCCAACGGGAGGCGGCGCTCGAGGACGGCGTCGCGCGTGCGAACGTTTCCCGAAAAGCTCACTGTCCCAACCCGAACGCGAGGCCCGGTATGCACCACCGCCTTCATGTCGAGCTGGACCTGGTTGGTCTGCGTCGATTGACCGGCTGTTTCAATTGTCACCGTGGTGTCGGGATAACCCATTTGAAAATAATTGGTTCGGAGGCTCTGGCCGTGGTCCTGTTCCCATATCTTCGAGAAAGGCTCGCCAGGATACACCGTGCGGCTCTCGGCGGGTTCCGCGTTGGTGTCGATATAGAGCTCCTGAAAAACCGAGCGCACGATGAATTGCGGACCCTGTTGCACCACCACAGTCGCACGCGTTGCACCCGTCTGAGGATTCGAATCGATGTTGGTTGTGACGACGCTGGCATTCTGGTAACCGAGGCGATGGAGTTGATCCGTGAGGTTCCCGATGCTTCGCTTAAGGCGTTCTGGAGAATACAGTCGATTGCGTTTCAACGACAACAAGCCGCCCGTTTCCACAAAATACGCGCGCGCTGTTTTTTCAGGAACCGCATCGAGACCGGAAAATTTCAGGTCCTCAAAGTAGTAAAACACTCCCGGATCGATTTCAAACTGGACGGCTCGCGCCGCTATGGGCCGCTGCATCGGTTCCTCAACAGGTTCGTCCCAGATATGGATTGCTTCCGTCCCGTCATCAAGCGTCAGCCGCGCCGTGATCACCGGCCTGAGAAACCCGTCATCGTTCAATCGCGAAACCAGCAGGAGCGCCGCGTCCTCGACGAAGTTGGCGTCGTACAAGGTTGGCGGCGTCTTGCCCTCCTGCAGAATCCGCAGCATCTGCCGAAGGCGAAGATTGCCAAGCAGACCGTATCCCGAGATTTTGAGTTTGGCCGGCTTGGGAGGCGCAGGCTGCGCGGCGTCCTGCGCCCGAACTGGAATTGCCATGAACACGACGAGCCAGATACAAAGCAGATTCCTTCCGAGGCAGGCGAACCGCCTGCGAATGCGCTTTCGGACAACGCAAACGCGGTCAAATGCAGCACGCTCGGATTTTGAAGTCACTTGGTGTAAACGCGCCATTTCATCCCGAGATTGTATTGACTGAAACGATCGTATTCGCCAACGACCGACCAGTCATCCGTAAGCCTGTACTCCAGGTCGTAAGTAGGCTTGCCTGAATCGGTCACCTGTTCGCCAGATCGAATAGTCAGCCTGCCATCCCCTCCCCCGCCAATCCCGATATCACTCAGGATGTTTTTCCCGACGAACAAAGCGATACCCTGCGCACGCTGCCGAGTGCTTGTCGCGGTGGCCACGCCTTGCGGCGTCTGGCCTGTCGTCAGCATCAGAACGATCTGTTCTGAGCTCAACGGCGGGCTCGACGAAAACTGGACGACAGGCTGATCCGCGGGGCCAGTCACGTCCATCTGAATGTCATATCCCATGCGCTGTGCCTCAGCCGATACAAACAGCTGCGGATGATAGGGATCCGCACTCGTCAGCGAGACAAAGCCTTGCTTCACGTCGAGGCTGCCGAATGGGAACGTGACAGTTCCGGAGTTGATCCGCACTTCCCCCAGTGCGAGCGGTTCCTTCAATGTTCCCTCCACCCGCATCGTGGTCGAAACAGTCCCGCGGAAGAACGGACTTTGCGCGCGGAGGAACCTTTCACCTTCGACATCGAGATTCAGCCGCCATCCGGCAAACGGTTCCTTATCAAGGCTGAAGTAGGGAGGGCGGCGTTTCGGCGAGGCCACCCTGCCGGGCGCGAGGTCACCGAGGCTGCTCAGGAAAAAACTTTCACGCAGCTGCACTTTTCCCGACACAACCCCGTTTGTTGCTCCACGGTTCGTGATCGACAGGTTGAGATCGGATCGCACGAGAACACTTGCCTGGCGGACGAGAGGAACGTTCTCACCTCGCACATGCAAATTGAAGTCGGGCAATTGTTTCTCACGCAATACTGCCTCGTTCAACGCGGCATTGCCCTGGGCCCTGACGCGCTGCCCCCCGATTTCGGCTGTGAAATTCGTCAGCACCACGTTGGTGCCCGCAAACAGGATCCGTGCATCGATCCCGCGGACAGGTCCCAGTGATTGCAACGGACGCGTTCCGGCATTGTACAGAATCAACTCACCGCCCAAGCGCATTCCCGGCTCGAGCCTTGCGTTGACCGTCAAGTCTCCCTGCGGCGCGAGCACTTCGGGCGCGAAGTCCACAAACGCCGCGAGCTTTGCGTTCTCAATATGCAGCTCTGCTGTCGCCTCGTGCCAATCCGGCAGGCGACGTTCATTTCGCAGCGATTCCCAGAAACCCCGGCCCAGGGGAACAACGCCGCGGGCTGAAACCGGCTGCTCCTGAACAGCAGCCTTCAGCTCCGCGCGCGCTGATTCCTCGTCGAGATTCACATTGAGGTTCAAGTCCGTTAGTGATGGCACCGCTCTCGCAGTTGTCAGTTCAATTTTCTCCGCCTTTGCGCGAATGACCCCCGATGGCCGCACCCAGGTTCCTGAAATATCGATGTGAAGCTCGGGAGCGATGAGGCGAATCGGCAACTGTTCCGCCAGCTGATTCCAGACAGCGGAGTTCGTTTCCGTGAAGGCGCGCACGTTCAACTCGCCGTCGGATCTAAGATCGAGGAAGCCATTCGTGGATCCGGGACGCAGAGCCATCGGGATTGTTCCTTCCGCGCGCGCGACGACCTGCGTGCTGGTGCTCAGTGAAAACTCGTGAATGACGGTGGCGTCCTCATCACCGCTGATATTTGCATGCAGCGCGAACTCTCCGGCCGCGGCGTTCGTGCTGCGCAATTGGGCTGCAATGCCGAACAACATCGGGCCGTTTGTCCAAACGGTCTTGACCTGAATCGTGTCAACAACCACAGGTGCTTTCGGAGGCTTGATGAAGTCAGCCAATAGATCCGTGCTCAAGTTAGTGGCGGAAAGATTCATGGCACCTCGCGACGGCCAGTCGATGGCGGTCCTCATCTCGATTGCCTCTGCGGGTCCCGTCAGCAAGACGGGCGACACATCCAACCGCCACGCGTTGCTGTTCGTCACGACGCCACGCGAAAAACTCGCGGTGACCGGCTGCTGGAGAACAAGATCTCCGCGAGCCGAAGTATGAACCGCCAGTTCGTGCAACGTTAACTCACTTCGATCCCGCGAAACCCCTCCCGCAGCAACCGCCCGCACGGATGCCGCTCCAGAAACTATTTGCAGCTCGAGGCGGCGGAAATTCTCGCGTGTTCCATTCCAGTTCAGTGCAATGTCGATCGGCTTCCCGCCAGGCATTTTCATCTGTGTCAGCCGCATCGATCCCGCATGCTCAAGATTCGTCAACGCCCCCTGCACATGCGACTCGCCCGAGAGCGATTCGAACTCGTAGCCTTGCGGCAGCAGGTCTCGCCCGAAGGCTCCTTCGGTTCGCATCACTCCGTTCTCCAGCATCCTCGTTTCCAAATCCAAGGTGCCCGCCACGAGCGCCTCGGAGCCATCCGTAAGCCTAACTCGCGTTCCGCGCAACTGCACCAGCGGCCATTCAAATTCGCCTTCGAGCTGCACGCTGCGCATCTGCAGGTTTGAAACGGTTACGTCCGTTCCATTCAGGTGGAACGCAACTCGCGGGTAGCGATTGGTCGATGGAAACAACTGGGCTCCGCCCTCGAGAATTCCCGTCCCCGGAATCTGCTCTTGCCGCGAAAGATCCGCGCGGACGTGCAACGCGGCCGGGGCGGTCAGAAAGGGGGGAGAAAACTGAACCTCGGTTTGTTCGGAGAATCGCGCGTCCAGCCACGGGAGGCGCACCTCCGCGGAATCGATCCGGGCGCGATTCGTTGTGCCAGAAGCGCGCACGACGATTTCAATGGGCGGCATCTCTGCTGACGCAGGGGCGCCACGGGCGTTCAGTTCCAGCTCGAACTGGGGAACGAAGCTGTCGTTCGTGGCGAGGCCTGCAGCGTTCCAGTTGCCCCTCAATGTGCCGGTCAAGTTGCCATACTGCTCAAGCTTCAGCATCTGGCCAGGCACCGCGAAGTCGTTCGCCACCACCCGGGCCGACTGCGGCAGCACTGAGCTGCGTCCGAATTCTGCTGCCAGGGCAACCCGATTACTTTGCCAGAGCATCGCACCCGACAACTGAATTTCAGATCCTGTATTGGTGAGTGCTCCGTCCATTTGCAACGCAAGGTTTGGAATGGACGCGGCCAGGTCGAAGATGCGTGACGTTCTTCTCGTGACATCCACGATGGCTTCCAACCCGTTCGTTTGCACGGCGCGCATTCGCAGCCGCCCAGCAAGCCAGGTGATCTCGGGGATTTTCAATTCCTGGTTGGAAGCGGCATGCCATAGCCCATTCGTCAGAGTTGCGTAGGGCATCCATTTCAGCAGCAGATCCACTGCACGCTGAGCATTCGCAATGTTGGTAAATACAGACGCCTCGCCCTTGGAACCGCTGCCGGGCTGAGATTGGTTCTGTGTGGCCTCCCATTGGTGGACCTGCAGGAAAGGACTGTTGGTCCGTCCTTTCAAGGCGTTCCAAAGCCACGCTGGAGGCGTGAACGCCCCTACCCGCTCCGCGCTCAAACTGACCGTCTTGTTGGTAAACGTGAGCTGATGCAGCAAAAACCGGGAGTACCCCTCGCGTTCGTACCGCTGGAAATTCACGCCGTACGACTTCGCCGCAGGCTTAAGCAGCCAGGGCAGCCACACGGGCATGGCTGCCATCAACGCCACCAGCACCAGCGACGGAATAACCAGCCATCGCACCAGCAATTGTCGTTTGCGGCCCACAATGTTTGGCTCAGTATCGGACGGGTGCACCGATGCCGCACTCGGGCATTCGCCCCGGATGGGAGTTCACCTCGCAGTCGAGCTTTCCAATGGCGCGGCACTGGACAATATTGGGGGCCGATTGGGACTGGTTCCGTATGTTGAAAGTCAAAGACACACTTCGCGCGACGGTGCATCTCACCTTCGATGGGCAGGTCATCAAGGCCTACCACGGCCCCAACGCCGGCGAGCGCTTTGACAACGAAGTCCGCGTGCTGCGGCATCTTGAGGCGCGTGGCTGCAACTTCGTTCCCCGCCTGCTTGAGGCTGACCGCGAGAAGATGCGCATCGTCACCACCAACTGCGGAACGCGCGTCGAGCGGATTGACGATCAGCGTGTAAAGGAACTGTTCGGGGAGCTCGAGCAGTTCGGTGTGCGCCACGACGATCCAGATATCCGGAACGTCACGTACCGGCAATCCGACGGGCGCTTTTGCTTGATCGATTTTGAGTTCGCCACCATTCTCCCCGGCTTCGAGTGAACGCCGCGCCGATGCATCCCAACACCCCTGCAAATCCAATCAACGCCACGGGCCTTCGCTGGTTCGGCTGGACCGATCGCGGCAAGGTTCGCAAGAACAACGAAGACTCCTTTCTCGGACTCCAGTTCGATGCGCGCGAGGTCCATCACCTCGGCAGGTTGGGCGAAGCCTCGCTGCAGAACCGCGACTTTGCCTTTGCTGTCAGCGATGGCATGGGCGGTGCGCTCGCTGGCGAATACGCCAGCCGCATCGCGGTTGAGAAGATTACGCACCTGCTGCCGAGGTCGTTTCAACATCGAGCGACGGGAATGAATGCCGGCTTTGCAGATGTCATGGAGGAACTGTTCAGTGAAGTCCATCGCGCGCTGGCATACCTCGGCAGCTGCTATGACGAGTGTTCTGGAATGGAAGCCACGTTAAGCCTTTGCTGGCTGACTCCCGAATGGATGTATTTCGGCCACATTGGCGACAGCCGCATTTATTATCTGCGTGCGCAGGATTCGACCATCAAGCAACTCAGCCACGACGACACGCACGTTGGCTGGCTGTTCCGAAGCGGAAAGATCAATGAGCGCGAAGCGCGGACGCATCCGCGCCGCAACGTGCTTCAGAAGGCGCTGGGTGGAAGCAATCAGTTCGTTGATCCGCAGGTGGGTGCCGTGGGTCTCGAACGCGGAGATATTTTCCTGCTCTGCTCGGACGGTCTGACTGACGGCCTTTACGATCATCATCTGGTCGATCTGCTAAGGACGTCAGCCGAGGGCGCCGACCACAACCCTGCTCGAGCACTTGTCGAAGCATCGCTTGCTCAATCCGGCCGCGACAACACCACCGCCGTTGTAATCGAGGCAACTTGACCTCTTAAAACGAAAAAGGGCGCGTGCATTCAGCAAGCGCCCTGCGCAGTTTTGATTCGTTCGAAGACTTACGATTCTGCGTGGTAGCCTTCTTCACCGTGCTCGGCGAGATCGAGGCCGAGCGTTTCGATTTCTTCACTCGGACGCAATCCCACAACGGCTTTCACGATGTAAGCAATGATTGCGGTTCCGACCACGCTCAAGAGAAGCGTCACGATGATGGCCTTGACCTGGCTCATGAAGAGACCTTCCTTGACCCCTTCGACCAGCGGATTGGCGGCAGGATCGGCCAGGATCCCGGTCAGCAACGCCCCGAGGGTTCCGCCGACTCCGTGGATGCCGAACGTGTCCAACGCGTCGTCGTATCCAAACCACGCCTTGAGCTTGGCTACCGCGAGGTAGGGAATCACACCCGCTGCAACGCCGATTATCATCGCTCCGGTGGTATTCACAAATCCGCACGCGGGAGTGATCACAACCAGACCGCCCACGATGCCTGAGCAGAAACCGAGGACGCTGGGCTTGCCGCGATGAAGGTATTCCACCATTCCCCAAACAAATCCTGCAGTTGCGGCTGCGAGCGTGGTGGTGGCGAATGCATTCGAAGCAACCGCATCAGCGGCGAGTGCGGAGCCCGCGTTGAATCCATACCAGCCTACCCAGAGCATGCCGGTTCCGATCATACACAGGACCATGCTGTGAGGCGGCATGGGTTCGCGTCCGAAGCCGAGGCGCTTGCCGAGGATGATGCACAACACCAGCGCAGACCAACCCGAGGACATGTGCACCACTGTGCCACCCGCAAAATCCAGAGCACGGATTCCAGCCGTGGGATTGAGAATGCCGCTCATCAGGCCGGTGCTGGACCAGACCATGTGGGCGAGCGGGAAATAAACCACAAACATCCACAACGCGATGAACAGAAGAATTGCCGAGAATTTCATGCGCTCCGCAATCGCGCCCACAATCAGCGCAGGGGTGATGATCGCAAATGTTAATTGGAAAATGGCCCACATGCTGTCGCTGATCCACGGAGAGCCCGCGCCCACATTGGTCGGGAGAATTCCTTTGAAGAATGCGAAGTCAAAATTGCCAAAGTAAGGATTGCTTCCGCCAAAACAGAGGCTGTAGCCGCATACCCACCAGATGATTGTCACCATGCCCGCGATGCCAAGGCATTGTGCCATGACTGATAGAACGTTCTTGCGACGGACAAGGCCGCCGTAAAAAAGAGCCAGCCCGGGCAGCGTCATGAAGAGCACCAGCGCGGTCGCGGTCATGATCCAAGCGTTGTGGCCGGGCCCCGGGCCGGCAATGTTTGATTCGCCTTCCGCTCGCGCCGTGTTGTTGGCGTAAGCTTCGAGGTCAGCCAGACGCTGTTCCACCGAGCGTTCAGCGACTGGAGCGTCCGCTGCGATTGTCGAGGCCACAAAGCTCATGGCAAACAGGGCCAGGAGCGTAAAAAAGAGGTATTTCTTCATGAGGTTAAAAACTCCAGGATTACACCGCGTTTTCGCCCTTTTCGTCCGTGCGGATTCGGACGGCTTCTTCGATGGCCGATACGAACACTTTGCCGTCGCCGATCTTGCCGGTCTTCGCCGCCTTCACAATGGCTCCGACGGCCGCCTCCAAGCGGTTGTCGGGGATTACAACCTCGACCTTGATCTTGGGTAGAAAGTCGACGGTGTATTCGCTGCCGCGATAGATTTCGGTATGTCCCTTCTGGCGGCCAAATCCTTTCACTTCGGTAATCGTCATTCCTTCGATGCCGATTTCGGCGAGCGCGTCTTTGACCTCCTCGAGTTTGAACGGTTTGATGATGGCTTCGACTTTCTTCATGTTGGGTTTGTGAATCGCAGGAGCATTCGTGCCTGCCCTTTCCGGCAACAGCCGGCGTTTTGTTT
This sequence comes from Verrucomicrobiia bacterium, assembly GCA_035629175.1. Lineage (NCBI taxonomy): Bacteria > Pseudomonadati > Verrucomicrobiota > Verrucomicrobiia > Verrucomicrobiia bacterium. The sequence goes on from DASPIL010000079.1 coordinate 33,064, forward strand.
AGAGCGACTCGTGTTTGCGTCTGCAGATCGTTTTGCGATTCCATAGCAAGCGTTCTGCCACACGAAACGTTGAATGAAATTCAACGAAGACACCGCGGAATTCGAAGAAAGAAGCCAAAACGCGCAGAAACCACGTTAATTCAGGCCCTGTCGCTCTGAGTTCACCCTGTCGTGTTTTGCGCACACTGAGCGCTTTTCAGCCGCGCTCAGCTGTGAATCACCAACTGAATGTTCTCAGGAAGATGTCGAGCGACTTCGGTGACCACATCGCCTTGAAGCAGCTTCGCAAGCGCCGTCCGGTGCGGCGCGCCCAACATCAACACGTCGATGCCGAGGGTCGCGGCGAGATCGATGATGGTTGCAGCAGGATCATCACTGACCGTGTAAAGCGGGATGACCGGCACGCCGGACTGCTGGCTGAGTTCAAGGACGCCGGTCATGATGCGTGCGGCGATGGGATCGTTTTGCCATCGTGGGCGCTCCTGCGATTGGGGCGATCCAGGCAGAGATACTGCAAGTTGCTTCACGTACAGCACGTAAAGATTTCCTTCCCGGTATTTGGCTTCTTCGAGTGCGAACTTCAGCACAGGGGTCAACCCGCGCGCAGCGACGAGAATCGCCTGACCTTTGGAAAAATCCGGCCGGAAAGCCGCAAGGGTTTCCGGGCTGACGGCGGCGGCAACTTCCTTGGTTACTGTGATCGTCTCAAGTCCCGCCCTGCGCTGGGCATAGGCTCGAAGGCTCAAACCCGCAATGAGAATGCAAACCACGAAGAACAGCGCATTGGGTTTGGTCTTGGCAATCGTCAACTCCACTGCGAAAAGGATCAGGAACGTCATTACCATGGCACCGCGTTCATACCAGCGCAGGTTAAGCCGACGGTTCACGACGCAGGATCCCACGTTCACGCCGATGGCGCCGACGACGCCGATCGCATACAACTCCATCAATGACACCTGATTGGGCGAAATGATGAGGACAATGACGGGCAATGCGGTCGCGATGACCACTGGCCAGACGGGCATTCCGTGGGCATTCAGCTTCCCGAATTGCCGGGGCATTTCACCGTCGCGCGTCAGCAGGTAAAGCAGGCCGATGAGCGCGCCGATGGCGGTGTTCACCGCGCTCAGGAGGAGCAGTCCAACGACCATGCTGATACCAAGCCCGAACCAGCGCCCTCCTTCAGTTCCCAGCACCAGGGTGCCGTAGTATTCCGCAAGCACTGTGAGCATTTCATCCCATCGATCCAGCAACGCCGTCTTCAGGTCCGGTGAAATGGAAAGCATCGCCCACCCGAGAAGAATCGTCACAAAAACCACTTCGCAGGCGACCACAAAGATGGCGCGCCGCGACGTCTGCGCCACTGAGGGAGCCTCCGGCGAACTGCCGGGATCGAGTTTCATCACGCCTGTGAGGTTGGCAACGGCTTCAATGCCGCTGAGGGCGAGGATGACTCCGACGAAGCCGATCCAATTTGCCGAGAACGTTTGGTGCGGCGCTTCCAGGTGAACGGTTGAGAGGTGGGGAATGCTAAAACAGGCGATCAGTGTGACTCCAATAACCATCGGGATTGCCAGCCAAACGGCGAGGCTGCCGGAGTGCTTGGGTCCAAAAACATTCAGCAGGCCGACTGACAAGGTGACCAGGACAGCGCTGAGCGCCACGAACTCTCGTGGAACGCGAAAATAAACCATGGCCGCCCACGCGCTCAGGGAGGCTGTCACTGTAAAATTGGCAACGAGCAGGAGGGCGCCGATCACCCCAAGCACGCGGCTTTGCGATCGCGCAGACGAGTACACGCCGCCTCCTTCGGGAAAGGACCTGCAAATGATGACGTAAATATAACCAACCAGTCCGGTGAGGAGGCTCACCGCAATGATGTGCGGCAGCGAAGCATAGACGAGCGCGAAAAACGCGGCGCCGATGACATACGCCTTGCTGGAGCCCCAATCCCCGTAGAGCAACGCAGCCGCCCTGATCCACCCGACATTCCGCGGACGATGAGAACCAATTTCCATATAAGTACAGCATTCACCGGCAGAGCCGGCTTCGAGGGTAATGGAAACGCTCCATCGCCCTTAATGTTCGCGCTGACGAGGTTAGCTGTCGGGCTGGAACCATTAAGTGTTCCCGATATCCGTATCGTTAGCCCCGATCCGTCCGCCTAGGCGAACGGAATGTCTGGGTCCCCCGCTGGCTGCACGTCGCAGCCATTAAGCAGACATGAACTGGGCGAAACGATATGGTTTCGCGATAGGAAATCAAGACCGGGAGTGACCCTATGCCGCAAGCTTCGTTCCGATGTGACGCTGGAGCGCCGTTGGACATGTTCACCCCTCTTTGTTACGGTGACGACGCATGAATTTGGAAAAGAGCGAACCCGAAGTTAACGCGACGCCGTCAGACTTCATCCGCGATATCGTTGCCGCGCACGTCGCTGAAGGGAAATATCCGCAGATTCATACCCGCTTTCCGCCTGAACCCAACGGCTACCTTCACATTGGCCATGCCAAAAGCATCTGTTTGAATTTCGGGATCGCACGCGAATTTGGAGGCATTTGCAACCTGCGCATGGACGACACCAACCCCACTAAGGAAGATGTGGAGTATGTTGATTCCATCCAAGAGGACGTTAGATGGCTCATCGGCGGCTGGGCCGACGACAAGCTGGGCCTCAAGCCAAAAGGCAAAACGCCTGGAACCACGGATCGCGAAGGCAAGCCAGACTTCCACGTGCCTGCCGTTGTAGCCTCCGCTGCGGATTCTGAGCCGTTTTACGCGTCGGATTACTTCGGACAAATTTACGAATACGCGCTCCAGTTGATTCGGAAAGGAAAGGCTTACGTGGATGATCTGTCTCCTGAGGAGACGGATGAGTATCGCCGCACGGCGAAGGAAAGCCCGTTCAGAAATCGGAGCATTGAGGAGAATCTCGACCTCTTCAACCGCATGAAGAACGGCGAGTTCCCGGATGGGTCGCGCACATTGCGGGCGAAGATTGACGTGGCGTCACCCAACATCTGGATGCGCGATCCCCTCCTCTATCGGATTCGCCACGCAACGCATCACCACACGGGCGCTGCCTGGTGCATCTATCCGATGTACGATTTCGCGCACTGCCTGAGCGACTATATCGAAGGCATTACGCATTCGATTTGCACGCTGGAGTTCGAAGTGCATCGGCCGCTTTACGACTGGATTCTCGAATCGCTGGCCTTGCCGCGGCCGCTGCCCCGGCAGTATGAGTTCGCGCGCCTGAGCCTTGGATACACCGTGATGAGCAAGCGAAAGCTCATGCAGCTTGTGGATGAAGGCCTGGTCAGTGGCTGGGACGACCCGCGCATGCCAACCATCAGCGGCATTCGACGCCGTGGCGTTCCAGCCGAGGCGTTGCGCGCATTCGCCTACAATATCGGTATCACCAAATACAATGGCATCACTGACGTGTCCGTTTTGGAGCATGCCATCCGCGAGGACTTAAATCGCCGAGCTTTCAGGCGGCTTGCCGTGCTGCGGCCGATCAAGGTGGTGATCACGAATTTTCCCGGCGACCGTACCGACGAATTGGACGCGGTGAACAACCCGGAGGATCCGTCAGCAGGAACCCGCAAGCTTCCCTTCACGCGCGAGTTATTCATCGAGGAGGACGACTTTCGTGAAGTGCCGCCCCCGAAATACTTCCGGCTCAAACCTGGCGGCGAGGTGCGATTGAAATACGCATACATCATCAAGTGTGACGAGGTCATCAAGGACGCGGCCGGCAAGGTGACGGAACTCCGTTGCACCGCCGATCTGGACAGCAAAACCGGTGGCACGACCGCTGGCCGCAAGGTCAAGGGAACTGTCCATTGGGTGAGCGCTGCTCACGCCTTGGACGCGGAAGTGCGCCTATACGACCGCCTTTTCACAATCCCGGAGCCCGATGCCGACGGCGACTTTAAGAAACATTTGAACCCGCACAGTTTGGAGAGGCTGACCGCCAAGTGCGAACCCTCCCTGCGCGATTCCAATGCTCAGGCTCGGTATCAATTCGAACGCCTCGGTTACTTTGCCCTCGATAAGGACAGTACGCCAGGAACGCCGATCTTCAATCGCACCATCACCCTCAAGGACACTTGGGCAAAGGAAGCGAACAAGCGCTGAACAGAGCTTCAGCCGCGATGCTGGCGGGCCCAAGAGGGCCAATCGCCGTTTGCCGCCAGACTGGGCGGAAAGACAAAAAAAGCCGGAATCGTGAGATTCCGGCTTTGCAATTAGCTTTGGAACGTCCTACGTGCGCGCAGCGGGCTTCTTGGCGGCAGCGTCGAGGATTGTGCTCAGAATGCTATTCGGAACCTGTTCGAATGTCAGCGGTTCCATTGAGTAGGAAGCGCGGCCCTTCGAGAGCGACCGGATCGCCGTTGCATATCCGAACATTTCAGCAAGCGGCACCTGGGCGTTCAGAACGGTCTGACCCATCTTGGCTTCAATGCCGTTGATGATTCCGCGCCGGCGATTGATGTCGCCGAGGAGGTCGCCCTGATACTCGTCAGGCGTCGTGCATTCAACCTTCATGATTGGCTCGAGCAGGATCGGACCAGCCTTCTTGAAAGCGTCCTTCAGCGCAAAGATACCGGCCATCTTGAACGCGAGTTCGTTTGAATCGACTTCATGGAAGCTGCCGTCGATGACTTCAACCCGAAGGTCAATCACCTGGTAGCCAGCGTACACGCCGCCCTTGACGGCTTCTTCAATACCATCGATGACAGCAGGGACGTATTCCTTGGGAATCGTGCCGCCGACGATCTTGTTCTCGATTTCAACGCCTTTGCCCTTTTCATTGGGATAGACCTTGATCACGGCGTGGCCGTATTGACCGCGACCACCGGATTGGCGGATGAACTTGCCTTCACCTTCGGCATCCTTGGTGATGGTTTCGCGATAAGCAATCTGGGGAGCGCCCGCATTGGCTTCCACCTTGAATTCGCGCATCAGGCGGTCGCGAATAATTTCCAGATGCAACTCACCCATTCCCGCAATGATCAACTGGCCGGTTTCCTCGTTCGTGAAACATCGGAACGTGGGATCTTCTTCGGCCAGGCGCTGCAAGCCCTCGGACATCTTGTCGCGATCCGCTTTCGTCTTCGGTTCCACAGCCATGCTGATGACAGGTTCGGGGAACGTGGGCGGTTCCAGCGTCACGTCCAGGTCCTCATCGACCAGCGTGTCACCTGTCGTGATATTGCGAAGACCAACCAGCGCCGCGATGTCGCCCGCGTAAACGGAATCGATATCCTTGCGTTCGCTGCCTTGAATGATCATCAGGCGGCTGACGCGCTCGCGTTTGCGCGTGCGCGGATTGTAAATCGAGTCACCCTTCTTCAGGTGGCCTGAATAAACGCGGAAAAACACCAGCTTCCCCGCGTACGGGTCTGTCCAAAGCTTGAACGCGAGGGAGCAGAATTTGGCATGATCATTGGATTCGACCACAACGGTCTTGTCCGTTCCAAGCTCAAGCCCTTGAGCGGGCGGAATGTCCAGAGGACTGGGCAGATAATCGACAACCGCATCAACGAGAACCTGGACGCCCTTCTTTTTAAAAGCGGAGCCACAGAGTACCGGGATCAGTTCGATCTTGCAGGTGAGCCTGCGAATTGCTGCCTTTAGGATTTCGGGAGTAATCGCCTTTTCCTCGATCACCATTTCGGCAATCAGGTCGTCCTTGTTTGAAACCGCATCAATCAGTTCAGCCAGAGCGGCCTTCGCGCGCTCCTGATATTCAGCAGGAACTTCGGCAACTTCGTAATTAAGCCCTTCGTTCGCCACATCGCCGGGTCCCCAGACATATGCCTTCTGGTTCACGACGTCGATGACCCCCGCAAACTTGTCCTCTGCGCCGATGGGCAGGAAAATGGGGAATGCGTACGCCTTAAGCTTCGTGCGCATGTCGTTGAGCGCATTGTCAAAGTTCGCGCCGGTGCGGTCCATCTTGTTGACAAACGCAATGCGCGGAACCTTGTACTTCGTTGCCTGCCGCCAGACGGTTTCCGATTGCGGCTGCACGCCCGCAACGCCGCAGAACACTGCCACAGCCCCGTCCAAAACGCGCATCGAGCGCTCCACTTCGGCGGTAAAATCCACGTGTCCCGGAGTGTCGATGATGTTGATCCGATGCGGAATGTCGCGGAACGCCTTGTAGATTGCGTCTTCGCCCGGCTTCATTGCCTTCTGGGTCCAAAAGCTCGTGACGGCGGCTGAGGTGATCGTGATGCCACGTTCGCGCTCCTGCTCCATCCAGTCAGTCACCGTGTTGCCGTCGTCCACGTCGCCGATCTTGTGAATGAGACCGGTGTAAAAAAGAATACGCTCGGTGGTAGTGGTTTTTCCGGCGTCAATGTGCGCTGCGATACCGATATTGCGCGTCCGCTCCATCGTGTATTGACGATTGGGGGAATTGACTGGGTTGGCGTCCGTTGCTGCTTGCATGTTAAAACTTCTATTTCGCTGCGTTCTGTAAGAACGCTGCCGTTATTACAAAAATTCGCTGCGCCCTCAAAAGGAACGCAGCTCCATGAGAATGAAAACGCCCCGACGACATCCTCGGGGCGCGTTCGATAAATTGCTTCTACCAGCGGAAATGTGCAAACGCTTTGTTCGCCTGCGCCATCTTGTGGACTTCATCCCGCTTGCGGATGGCATTTCCCTGACCCTGGTAGGCTTCCATGATCTCGGCTGCCAGCGCATCCTTCATGGGGGTGCCCTTGCGAGCGTCCGCAAAATCCACCAGCCAGCGCAGTGCAAGCGCGAACTGACGGTCAACCGTGACTTCAACGGGGACCTGATACGTGGCACCGCCAACACGGCGCGCCTTGACTTCGAGGCGCGGCTTGGCGTTGTCCACTGCGCGTTGCAACACATCGAGCGGGTTCACCGTCGGATTCTTCTCGGCGAGATTGTTGAACGCGCCGTAAACGATGCGTTGTGCAGTGGCCTTCTTGCCGCTGATCATGACCGTATTCACAAGGCGGGACACGAGCGTATTGTTGAACTTCGCATCCTTTTGGACGGGCCGGCGGGTAGCTTGTCTTCTTCGGGACATGGAATCTAAAAGCGTTGTTTTTTAGTAAATTACTTGGCCGCCGGCTTGGCTGCCTTCGGGCGTTTCACGCCATACTTCGAGCGGCTTACCCGGCGCTTCTCGACGCCGGCGGCATCGAGGGTCCCGCGAACGATATGATAACGCACACCCGGTAGATCCTTAACACGACCGCCGCGAACCAGGACGATCGAATGCTCCTGCAGGTTGTGGCCTTCATCAGGGATGTAGGCGATCACTTCGAAGCCGTTGGTCAGACGCACTTTTGCGACCTTGCGCATCGCCGAGTTGGGCTTCTTGGGCGTGCGGGTCATCACCTGGATGCATACACCGCGGCGGAACGGGGAGTTCTCCAAAGCGGGAGACTTGGACTTGTACCGAATTTTGGTACGCCCTTTGCGAACTAATTGATTGATCGTCGGCATTTGAAATTATTAACCGTTGCCTCTACCGGGACAAACGGAGCGCGGAATATAACAAGCCTCATTTTCGTTGCAACTAGAATTTGGCCAATTTGCGCTGTTCGCAAAAATTCTTGCTGGGTCGCTGCTTCATTGGCCGACAGGTGAGGCAAATTTGAGCCCGACCACCCCGGCAACAATCAAACCGACACAAACCACACGCAAAACCTCTCGCGATTCACCCAAAAAAGCCATGCCGATCACCGCCGTCCCCGCGGCTCCAATCCCAGTCCAGACGGCATAACCTGTCCCCACAGGTATCGTCTTGAGCGCAGCCGCCAGCAATCCAAAACTCGCAATCATCGCCAGAATGGTGGCCACGCTCGGCCACAGCTTGGAAAAACCTTCCGTGTACTTTAGGCCTATCGCCCAAGCGATCTCAAGGAGGCCTGCAATGACCAGATATGTCCAAGCCATAATCAATCGCCTTTCTCGATGCAGTTCAAGGAAAAGGCCGGTTTCCTAGGGAAACCGGCCCTTCATAATAATTCTGCGAGGATCAGCCAACCAACGGATTTTCCGTTGGCGCGGTTTCCAATGCATCCTCGAGGAGCGGTTCCTCGGGCAACTCTACCAAAGCCTTCAGTGTGACTTTGCGATGATGATCGAAGCCAGTGCCCGCCGGGATGATGTGTCCCATGATCACATTCTCCTTGAACCCGCGCAGGTAATCGACCTTAGCCCGGGTGGCAGCCTCGGTCAGGACACGGGTGGTATCCTGGAACGACGCGGCGCTCAGGAAGCTTTCGGTTTCGAGCGATGCTTTGGTAATACCGAGGAGCACAGGTTGTGCTTCCGCGGGTTTGCCGCCCATCTTCTCGACGCGCGAATTTTCTTCCTCGAACTCCAGCTTGTCGATCTGCTCTCCCCACAGGAATGTGGTGTCGCCAGGTTCAGTGATCCGCACCTTGCGCAGCATTTGGCGCACGATGATTTCAATGTGCTTGTCATTGATCGTCACACCCTGGAGGCGGTAAACCTCCTGGACTTCGTTGACGAGATGTTCCTGCAACTCCTGCGGTCCGCAGATGTCCAGAATTTCGTGCGGGTCGATCGGGCCTTCAGTCAACTGCTGGCCTTTCTTGACGTAATCGCCCTTGAACACAATGACGTGCTTGCCGATCGGGATGAGGTGTTCCTCTTCCACGGCCGTCTGCTGGTCCTTGATGACAATGCAGCGCTTGCCGCGGACACTCGGTCCGAAGTCAACGATGCCGTCAATCTTCGAAATCTCCGCGGCGTCCTTTGGACGGCGGGCTTCGAACAGTTCCGCGACGCGTGGGAGACCACCCGTAATGTCCTTTGTCTTCGCACTCTTGCGCGGAGTCTTGGCCATCAGGGTTCCCGCGACGATCTTGTCGTTCTCGTTCACCACGATATGAGCGCCTGAAGGAATCGGGTAGCTCGCCGTGATCTCATTCTCGTCGTCGAGAATGATGATCTGCGGATGCAGGTCTTCCTTGTGTTCGATGACGACCATGGCTTCCTGCTGGGTCTGCTCATCCATTTCCTGCTTCATCGTGACACCTTCGATGATGTCATGGAACTTCACGCGTCCTGCCTTCTCCGAGAGAATTGGAACGTTGTAAGGATCCCATTGAACGAAGGTTTCGCCCTTCTTCACCGTGCCACCGTCGACCGCAGAGATGACTGCGCCGATCACGACATTGTGATTCTCCAGTTCGCGGCCGTCTTCGCCCATGATCGACACCGAACCGTTCTTGTTCAGAACGATGTTGTTGCCATCCTCGAGCTGCACGATGCGGAGATCGTTGTAACGGATTTTGCCTTCGAACTTGGCTTTGATCTGCGGGACCTTGAATTGAGCCGAAGCCGTTCCACCGATATGGAACGTACGCATCGTCAACTGCGTTCCGGGCTCGCCGATTGACTGGGCGGCAATGATGCCGACCGCTTCGCCGAGCTTGACCAGGAGACCGGTTGCCAGGTTGCGTCCGTAACAATATTTGCAGACGCCATGCTTGCTTTCGCACGTGAGCACGGACCGGATCTTCACCTTCTCAACCCCAGCCGTGTCGATTGCCTTTGCCCGGATCTCATCGATCTCGTTATTGGCTTGGGCTAGCGATTCCTTCGGATTGTTGGGGTTCTTGACGTCATCGCACGAGAAGCGGCCGACCAACCGGTCAGCAAGCTTCACGACCACGTCGTCACCTTCCGAGATCGCCTGCACCCAAATACCATTCGAGGTGCCGCAATCTTCCTCGCGGATGATCACGTCCTGCGCCACATCGACCAGCTTGCGGGTCATGTAACCCGAGTCAGCGGTCTTGAGCGCGGTATCGGCAAGACCCTTGCGGGCGCCGTGCGTCGAGATGAAGTATTCGAGCACCGTCAGGCCTTCGCGGAAGTTCGACAAAATCGGTTTTTCGATGATGTCGCCGCTCGGCTTGGCCATCAGTCCGCGAACACCTGCGAGCTGGCGAACCTGCTGGCGATTGCCGCGGGCGCCGGAATCCACCATCAGGTAGACAGGATTGAATTCCTTCTTGCCCTGGTTCTTCTCCAGCGTGCGGAACATGACGTTTGCGATCTGGTCGGTGCAATGCGTCCAGATGTCGATGATCTTGTTGTAGCGTTCGCCAGGAGTGATGACACCCTTGCGATACTGCTTCTCAACTTCCTTGATTTGCTTTTGCGCGGCTTCGATCTCTTGATCCTTCTCAACGGGAATGATCATGTCGTCGATGCCGATCGACACGCCGGCCTTAGTTGCCTCGCGGAAGCCGAGTTCCTTGAGTTTGTCGAGCATGATGACTGTTTTCTCATGGCCGCAAACCTTGTAGCAGCGCCAGATGAGATCGCCGATCTCGCTCTTCTTCACAACCTTGTTGGGGAAGCCCAATTCCGACGGCCAGATCTCAGAGAAGATCACGCGGCCGACTGTCGTTTCGATGACCTTGCGGTTCGCGTCGCCGTAAACGGTTTGCTTGCCGATGTCGGGGTTTGCCATGCGAATCCGCTCATGCGTCGTCACAGCGCCATCGTCAAACGCGAAGATCACCTCGGACTTGGATCCGAAGAGCTTCAGCGTGCGCGAGTCTGTAGGCGCAGGTGTGCGGGGTTCGGCCGTGAGGTAATAACAGCCCAGCGTAATGTCCTGTGTAGGCGTGATGATCGGTTTGCCGGATGAAGGCGAGAAGATGTTGTTGGTCGCCATCATCAGCAGGCGCGCTTCCATCTGCGCTTCCACCGACAGGGGCACGTGAACAGCCATCTGGTCGCCGTCGAAGTCCGCGTTGTAGGCGGTACAAACCAGCGGATGAATGCGAATGGCTTCGCCTTCAATCAGCTGCGGTTCGAATGCCTGCACCGACAGTCGATGCAACGTTGGCGCGCGGTTCAGCATGACTGCGTGTCCTCGCGTGACTTCTTCGAGAATATCCCAAACCTCGCTGGTCTGGCGCTCAATCATCTTCTTGGCTGAGCGCACAGTGTGCACGTAGCCGAGTTCCTTGAGGCGGCGGATGATGAACGGTTCGAACAGCACGAGCGCCATTTTCTTCGGCAAACCGCACTGATTCAGCTTCAGTTCTGGACCAATGACGATCACGGAACGGCCAGAGTAATCCACGCGTTTCCCGAGCAAGTTCTGGCGGAAGCGTCCACTCTTGCCCTTGAGCATGTCGGACAGCGACTTAAGCGCGCGATTTCCGGCGCCTGTCACGGCACGGCCATGTCGGCCGTTGTCGAACAGAGCGTCCACGGCTTCCTGCAACATGCGCTTTTCGTTGCGAATGATCACTTCAGGCGTCTTGAGCTGGAGCAGGTTCTTCAACCGATTGTTGCGGTTGATGACGCGGCGATACAGGTCGTTCAGGTCGGACGTCGCAAATCGGCCGCCTTCGAGGGGAACCAGCGGACGCAGGTCCGGTGGAATGACAGGCAGCACAGTGAGGATCATCCATTCCGGACGGCTCTTGGACTGCTGCAGGCCCTGGAGCAGCTTGATTCGCTTGGCAATTTTCTTGCGGATCTGCTTGCTCTTGGTTTCGGTCATGCCGATCTGCAACGCGTCGATCTGCTTCGCAAGGTCAACCTTCGACAAAGCATCCCGCACGGCTTCGGCTCCCATCTTTGCCAGGAACGCGTCGGGTCCGTAGGTTTCACGCGCCTCACGGTATTCGTGCTCGCTCAACAATTGGTTCTGTTTGAGCGGCGTCGAACCCGGATCGATCACCATGTAATCTTCGTAGTAAATGACCCGCTCGAGGTTGCGGGCAGTCATGTCCAGTGCAAGGCCGATCCGGGACGGCATGCACTTGAAGAACCAGATATGGCAGACGGGAACGGCCAGTTCGATATGGCCCATGCGTTCGCGACGAACGCGGGCAAGCGTCACTTCCACGCCACAGCGATCACAAACGACCCCGCGGTGCTTGATGCGCTTATATTTTCCGCAGGAACATTCCCAATCCTTCACAGGGCCGAAAATGCGTTCGCAGAACAGGCCGCCTTTTTCGGGCTTGAACGTGCGGTAATTAATGGTCTCGGGATTTTTGACTTCGCCTTTGGACCAGGAACGAATGGCATCGGGTGACGCGACCGAGATCGCGACGTACTCCACCTGATTCACCTTGTCCAAGCCAAGCAACTCACGCGCGCTTTCTTTGGTGCTAATCATACAGATTTCTTCCAGCGGGTTTCCCCGCACTCAATTTCAATTCGGATTAAAGAGCCACTGCCGGTTCGGAAGCCGCCTGCTCGACGGGGTTGGAATATCCAACCTTCACGTCCAGTCCGAGCGACTGCATTTCCTTCACCAGCACGTTAAAGGATTCCGGAATGCCGGCCTCCAGTGAGTTGTCGCCTTTGACAATGCTTTCGTAGATGCGCGTGCGGCCCTGGACGTCGTCTGACTTGACCGTGAGCAACTCCTGCAGCGTGTAGGCGGCGCCATAGGCTTCCATAGCCCAGACTTCCATTTCGCCGAACCGCTGGCCGCCATACTGCGCCTTGCCGCCCAAGGGTTGCTGGGTGACCAGCGAGTACGGTCCGACAGCACGTGCGTGGATCTTGTCCGCCACGAGATGTCCCAGCTTCATCATGTAGATGTAGCCGACAACCACTTCCTGGTCGAAGCGTTCTCCCGTGCGTCCGTCGACGAGGTGTGCCTTGCCATGGTTCGGCAGTTTCGCCTGGTCAAGGAACCCGCGAATTTCCTTTTCCTTGATGCCATCGAACACAGGCGTCGCAAACTTCATTCCGAGCAGCTTTGCCGCCCAGCCCAAGTGAGTTTCGAGACACTGCCCGACATTCATACGGGAAGGCACGCCCAGCGGATTCAAAACGATCTCCACCGGGGTTCCGTCCTGCAGGAAGGGCATGTCCTCTTCGGCAACGATCTTGGCAATGACACCCTTGTTACCATGGCGTCCCGCCATCTTGTCACCGACCGAGAGCTTGCGCTTGGAAGCGATGTAGACCTTGACGGACTTGACCACGCCGCTGTCGGTGCCTTCACCGGCTTCAGCGCGTTCCATCTCTTCGTCGTACTGCATCTGCAGGTCGTCGAACTTCTTCTTAAACTGGCCAATGATCTCGTTGATCTTGTTGCGAATCGGCGAAGGATCGATCTCGATGCGATCGTAAACCATCGCGAGCTTGCGCAGCAGCGTCTTCGTGATCTTGCGATTGGCCGGGATGATGATCTCCCCGGTTTCGCTGTTCACGACATCGAGAGGAATTTTTTCACCCAGGAGGATGTTCGAGAGCGCTTCAGTCAGTTGATCGCGCAGTTCGTCGGTCTTCTTCTTGTATTCGTCCTCGACCTGCTTGGCCTGCTTCTTCTCCTCAGTAATGACAGCGCGTTCGCGTTCCGATTCCTTCTTGGAAGAAACCTTCACGTCCATCACGATGCCGTAGGTGCCCGAGGGGACCTTCAGCGAAGTATCCTTAACGTCTGCGGCCTTTTCACCGAAAATGGCGCGCAGCAATCGCTCTTCCGGCGCCAGTTCCGTTTCGGACTTCGGAGTGATTTTCCCGACGAGAATGTCGCCAGGTTTCACTTCGGCGCCGACGCGAATGACACCGTCCGGCCCGAGGTTCTTCAACGCTTCATCGCCAAGGTTCGGGATGTCGCGGGTGATTTCTTCAGGCCCAAGCTTGGTATCGCGGGCGGCCACTTCGAATTCATCGATATGGATCGATGTGAAGATGTCTTCCTTAACGATCTTTTCGCTGATCAGGATGGCATCTTCGAAGTTGTAACCGTTCCACGGCATGAACGCGACGAGCACGTTCCGCCCGAGAGCGAGTTCGCCGCCCTGAGTGCACGGACCGTCAGCAATGACCTGGCCCTTCTTCACATGCTCACCCTTTTTGACCAGGATCTTCTGGTTGATGCAGGTGGCTGCGTTTGAACGCATGAACTTGCGCACGGGGTAAACCCAAACGCCCTTCTCCGCGTCCGTCTTAATCTTCTTCTTGGTGTCCGGCAGCTTGCCGTCCGTCGAAATAATGATCTGATTGCCAACAACCGACGCGACTTTGCCGGCTTCCTCAGCAACGATGACTGCGCGGGAATCCCGGGCAACCCGATCCTCGAGACCCGTCGCGACGAGCGGAGACTCCGTCACCAGCAACGGCACTGCCTGGCGTTGCATGTTTGAGCCCATCAGCGCGCGATTGGCGTCGTCGTGCTCCAGGAATGGAATCAGCGAGGCAGCAACCGAGACGAGCTGCTTCGGTGAAACATCCATGTAATCAACGCGGGCCGGTTCAAGATCCACGAAGTCGCCGCGGCTGCGGCACACAACGGTGGGTTGCGTGAACTTGCCCTTGTCATCCACTGGCGTATTTGCCTGTGCGATGGTGTAGGCCTCTTCACGATCCGCAGTCAGATATTCAATGCGTTCGCTGACCTTTCCGCTCTCAACCTTGCGATACGGAGTCTCGAGGAATCCGAAGTCGTTGATTCGGGCGAAGGTTGCGAGTGACGCAATCAAACCGATGTTCGGCCCTTCAGGGGTTTCCACGGGACAAATGCGGCCGTAATGCGACGGATGAACGTCGCGGACTTCGAATCCGGCGCGATCGCGTGAGAGACCGCCAGGCCCGAGCGCAGACAACCGGCGCTTGTGCGTCAGTTCGGCGAGCGGGTTGATCTGGTCCATGAACTGCGACAACTGGCTGCGACCAAAGAAATCGCGGATCACAGCCGATAGCGCCTTCGGATTGATAAGCTTCTGCGGCGACATTGCTTCTACGCCCTGGTCAAACAGCGTCATGCGCTCCTTGACGAGGCGTTCTGTGCGGGCAAGGCCCACGCGGCATTGATTCGCCAGCAGTTCACCCACGGTACGAACACGGCGGCTGCCCAAATGATCGATGTCATCCAGCGTGCCCTCGCCCTTCTTCAAGCGGAGCAGGTACTTCGTCGCCGCAACGAGATCTTCCTTTGTCAGGATGCGTGAGTCGCCACCCTTGATGCCGAGCTTCTGATTGATCTTGTAACGGCCGACGCGTCCGAGATCATAGCGTTTCGGATCGAAGAACAGACGCTTGATCAACGCGCGGGCGTTGGCGGCAGTCGGTGGATCTCCAGGGCGAAGGCGGCGATAAATATCCTTCAACGCCTCCTCCTCGTTCTTCGCGGGATCCTTCTTCATGCACTTGATGACGATCCCCTCGTCCGCGGTCGTGTCGACCACCTTGATTTTGTTGACGCCGAGTTCGGCGATCTGCTTCACGACCGCTTTCGACAGCGGTTCGAAGGCGCGCGCCACGACAAGACCCTTGTCCTGGTCAACGGCATCCTCGATCAAAACCTTGTTAGGCAGGTCATCATGCTTTTCGGCTTCTTTCACACTCATCTCTTCGATGTCGTAGAACAGCCGCAAAATTTCTTCATCGGATCCGCGACTCTTGTCGGCATCCTTGCCCTTGGCTTCCTTGCCTTCGGAATCCAGGAAACTGAGCGCGCGGAACAGTGTGGTTGTCAGGAATTTCCGGCGGCGCTTTTTGCGATCCAGATAGACATAGAGCAGGTCGCTGGTGTCGAACTGGGCCTCGTACCACGAACCTCGGTCCGGGATGATGCGGAATGAATGCAGCGTTTTGCCGTTGGGATGCTGGGTGGCTTCGAAGGCAAGCCCGGGGGAGCGGTGCAACTGGCTCACGATGACGCGTTCGGCGCCGTTGATGACGAATGTGCCCTGGGGCGTCATGAGCGGGAGTTCGCCCATGAACACTTTTTCTTCCTTGGTTCCCTTTTCTTCCTTCAGGAGGAATGTGACGTACAGCGGGGCGCCGTAGGTCAATCCCTCGCGCAGGCATTCCAGCCAGTCGAGCTTGGGCTCGCCAATCTCGTAGGAATGAAAGTCGAGCACGCATTTCCCGTCATAGCTCTCGATAGGGAAAACTTCCGTGAACACGGCTTGCAGTCCCAGATTTTTCCGCTTGGACTGCGGGATTTCCGCCTGCAGGAACTCACGATACGAATTGGTCTGCAATTCGATGAGGTTCGGTGGCGCGATGATTTCCTTGATCTTACCGAAGTTGACACGTTCTGTTGCTCGCGATGGCATTTTGACCTTAATCACTGTGGGCAAGCTGTATGGCTGGCCCGTTATTTCTTCTAAACGACACAAGGCAAGTACCCTGTATGAACAGCGAACTTGCCCGACTTTCAGTCACCGAAATGGCTCGATGCCCTTCTGTCTGTTAATCGAAAAACTCCCAAAAATATTCCGCTTCCGCAGGTGAAAGTGGGGCGGCGACACAAAGCCGCCGCCCCAGATTCAAACGCAGGTTTACTTTACTTCAACCTTGCCGCCGGCTTCTTCAAGTTTCTTTTTGGCGGCATCAGAATCCGCCTTGTTGGCTCCCTCGAGCACGGGCTTCGGAGCACCTTCAACCAGCGCCTTGGCTTCCGCCAGGCCGAGGCCGGCTTTCACTTCGCGAACAGCCTTGATCACTGCGATCTTCTTGTCTGCCGGAACGGATGCCAGGATCACGTCAAATGTGTCCTTGGCAGCTTCTGCAGGAGCCGCAGCTCCACCGCCACCACCAGCAGCAGCAACTGCGACAGGCGCAGCGGCCGTGACACCCCACTTGTTTTCGAGCTCTTTCACGAGGTCAGCGATCTCGATGACTGTCGCGTTGCTCAATTGATCTACAATACTTGCTTTGTCTAACGCCATGTTACCTTTCGTCTCGTCGTCTCCGCATATCACCATCGCATTTGCGCCAGTGCGTCACATTGCGGGAGGTTTAAGTTCGTTTTGAACCGACGATTTACGTTGTTTTTGTTGTATCCCGGCCCGCTGGCTAAAACGGGCCGGAAATTTATCCCAGATTTGCGTTTGTGCAACTTGCAGACTGAACAAACGTGAAATCCGTCGGTTATTGGGTTTTCTCCGCCTTGGCCTGGAGCACGCGCGCCAGCTGGGTTGCAGGAGTGTTCAGCAATACGACCAGCTTGGTCGCTGGAGCGTTCAAAACACCCAGCAACCGGCCACGGAGCACCTCTATGGAAGGAAGATCCGCCAGCGCAATCAGGTCAGTGTCAGCCAGGCGCTGATTGTTAAGGAAGCCGAACTTGAGCTTCAGCTTTTCAAATTCCGCCGCAAAGGTCTTTACGATCTTCGCAGCCGCGGAAATGTCCTTCTGCCCCGTGACAACGGCAAGCTGGCCGGCCAGTGAGCCGTTCAGATCCGCAACGCCAGCTTCCTTCGCAGCAATGCGGAAGATCGAGTTCTTCACGACGTGAACCTCCGCGCCAGCGCCGCGAAGGCGCTTCCGGAGTTCCGTCATGTGACCCACTTTGAGGCCTTGATAATCCACAACGATGAAGAACGGCGACGCGTTCAACCGCGTGAGATATTCCTGTGTTAAAGTTTTCTTTTCGAGACGCATGTTCGTGTTTCGTTGGAGGTTAGGCAGCGAACTCGCGCAAATCCACAGCCACACCGGGGCTCATGGTCGCCGAAATCGTGCAACTCTGGATGTAAGTTCCCTTCACGCTGGAAGGTTTTGCCTTGGCAACCGCGTCGATCACAGCACGGGCATTCTCCTCGAGCTGGGCGGGCGCAAACGACGCCTTGCCGACTGGCACGTGAATGTTTCCGGCCTTATCGATTTTGAATTCCACACGGCCGGCCTTCACTTCGCGGACTGCTCGGGCAGTGTCTTCGGTGACCGTTCCAGTCTTCGGGTTTGGCATAAGACCGCGTGGTCCCAGGACCTTGCCCAGTTTGCGAACTTCCACCATCGCCTCAGGAGTGGCAACGGCGACGTCAAAATCCGTCCATCCGTCGGTGCACTTCTTGATCATGTCCTCAAAGCCAACGAACTCCGCGCCCGCGGCGCGCGCTGCATCGGCTGCAGGACCGCTCTTTGCAAACACGAGAACCCGCACGGTCTTTCCGCTGCCGTGCGGCAGAGGAACCGTTCCACGGACCATCTGGTCTGACTGCTTGGGATCCACACCCAGTCGGAAGGCAAGATCAACGCTTTCGTTGAACTTGGCCTTGGGAAACTTGTGCAGGACTTCAACGGCGGACTTCAACGGATACGTTTTCCGGGTGTCCACCATTTCCAACGCTTTTTTGAATCGTTTACTGGGCATTTATGGAATGCGGTGCAAGCGAGCTTTTGGCTCTCCCGCGGTTGTGTGTTTGTTTTGAGATAGGTCCCACGACCGTTCCGGTCTTGTGAGATCTATAAAATCTTAGCCAACGACGTCGATGCCCATGCTTCGTGCCGTGCCCGAGATCACCCGGAAAGCGGCTTCTTCCGAAGCAGAGTTCATGTCCTTGTACTTCATCTTGACGATTTCCATCACCTGCTTGCGGCTGACTTTGCCGACCTTTTCCTTGTGCGGCACCTTGGAACCAGCGGTGATTCCGGCCGCCTTCTTGAGCAGAACCGCGGCTGGGGGCGACTTGGTGATGAAGGTAAACGATTTGTCCTGGTAAACAGTAATGACCACCGGGATTACCAGACCAGCGTCGGCCTTCGTGGCTGCATTGAATTCCTTGCAGAACGCCATGATGTTGACGCCGTGCTGACCGAGCGCGGGACCCACGGGGGGCGCTGGGTTGGCCTGCCCGGCCGGAATCTGCAGCTTGATCTGTCCTGTAACTTTCTTTGCCATACAAGTATTTGCGACTTCGGTTTACCACTGACGATTTACAGGCTCGCGGCGCGAACACCATGGTGTTCCCAACGTCGCCAACCAGAGATCATCCAATATAAACCATAAATTGTTTACGCCTTCTCCACCTGCCAATACTCCAGTTCCACAGGCGTATTGCGGCCGAAGATATTCACAGTCACCTTGAGCTTGCCACGATCAGGCTCAATTTCCTCAATAATACCACTGAAATTGAGAAATGGACCATTGTTGATCTTGATTGTCTCGCCAATGTCGAAATTGACCTTCGGCTTCTCGGTCTCTTCAGACGCTGAAATCTGGGCTTTAATCGATTCGACCTCGTCGGCCGGAGTTGGCGTGGGCGGCTCACCGCCGACAAACCCAATCACGCCCTGGGTTTCCTTGATGAAGTACCAGGGCTTCTCAATGAGGCGCTTGTTCTCATCCAGCAGCACCATGTCGACAAACACATACCCGGGCCAAAGCTTGCGAGTGGAAACGGTCTTCTTCTGATTTCGGACTTCCACGACTTTTTCCATCGGAACGAGGACTTCCTTGATGTAGTCGCCCATCTCTTCGGGCTTAATGCGTTTCTCGATGCTCTCCTTGACCTTCTGCTCCTGGCCTGAAAGCGTGTGAATGACGAACCACTGGCTTTTCATATTTCGATCACGCCTTGGAAATGAGCAGGATAACCTCGAAGAACACCCGGTCGATAATGATTGTGAACAAGCCCAGAACCGCGATGGAAACGGCAACCAGCACAGTTGACCCCTTGAGTTCATCCCATGTCGGCCACGTGCACTTGCGCAACTCTTCCTTCGTCTGGGCGACGTAATTCGAGAGCCTGAGCAGCAATCCCTTCCGCCATGCAATGACGAAGAGAACCAGGACCACAGCGATCCAAATCCCGATCTTGATTAAGTCTTTATTCACAAAATGTTAGCCGTTCCGGCAATCTTCGTTTTAGTTGCGCTGTTGGCGCATCCTCGCGGAAGCTCAGGCGCGATTCACTATCCGGCGCTCAACCCTGCCGCGCGTTGCAATCGTTCGCTCATGAGCGCAGCAATCCGAGACTGGCGGAGAGGGAGGGATTCGAACCCCCGGTGCGCTTTCACGCACAGCGGTTTTCAAGACCGCCGCAATAGACCACTCTGCCACCTCTCCCACGCTGCGCTGAATCTCAAATCTGAGATTCCAAATTCGAGATCCAGCGGAGCGTGGCTGGCAGGGCGTGCAGGACTTGAACCTGCAACCAACGGTTTTGGAGACCGCTACTCTACCAATTGAGCTAACGCCCTAACCGCAAATACCATCCGTTCCGACAAAAAAGGAGGCGGGGATTTTATCCCCGCACTCCAAAGAATTGTCGAATCCAGTTGCTTACTTCATCACTTCGGAAACGCGGCCCGCGCCAATCGTGCGGCCACCTTCACGAATTGCGAAACGCAAGCCCTTTTCCATCGCAACCGCCTTTTGCAGTTCGACTTCGACCGCTACGTTATCGCCAGGCATGACCATTTCCACACCCTCGGGCAGCGCCAATGTTCCAGTCACGTCGGACGTGCGGAAGTAGAACTGCGGGCGGTAATTGGTGAAGAACGGCGTGTGCCGGCCACCCTCGTCTTTCGTCAAGACGTAGACTTCGGCCTTAAACTTCGTGTGGGGCGTAATCGATGCCGGCTTGGCGAGAACCATGCCGCGTTCGACTTCTTCCTTCTTGGTGCCGCGGAGCAGCACGCCGACGTTGTCGCCAGCATTCGCACTATCCAGAAGCTTTCGGAACATTTCGATGTCCGTCGCGACGGTTTTACGCGTGTCGCGGAGGCCAACGATTTCCACTTCGTCCATCTTCTTGAGAACGCCACGTTCGACACGGCCCGTCACGACAGTTCCGCGGCCTTCAATGTTGAACACGTCTTCGACGCACATCAGGAATGGCTTGTCGACTTCGCGCACGGGATCAGGAATGAACGAGTCCAACGCGTCCAGCAGGTCGGAGATCGCCTTCTCACCTTCGGGCTTGCCAGCGAGGGCAGCAGTGGCGGAAGCGCGGATGATCGGGGTCTTCTCACCGGGGAAACCATACTTGGTCAGGAGATCGCGAATTTCCATCTCGATCAGCTCCAGCAGGTCCGCGTCAGCGAGGTCAACCTTGTTCAGGCAAACCACGATGCTCGGCACGCCGACCTGGCGGGCCAGGAGGATGTGTTCGCGGGTCTGAGGCATCGGGCCGTCAGCAGCGCTGACAACCAGGATTGCGCCATCCATTTGCGCCGCGCCCGTGATCATGTTCTTCACATAGTCAGCATGGCCGGGACAATCCACGTGCGCGTAATGCCGCTTGGGGCTCTCGTATTCCACGTGAGACACAGCGATCGTGACGGTCTTGGTTTCGTCGCGCACCGTGCCGCCCTTGGTGATATCCGCATACGAAATCGGAGGCGCCATGCCCTTGCGATTCTGAACGGCGACGATGGCCGCGGTCAGGGTGGATTTACCATGGTCAACGTGGCCGATCGTGCCAACATTGACGTGCGGTTTCGTTCGTTGAAATTGCTCTTTTGCCATGTGCGATCTCCTGCTGTGTTTGTCTGTTTACGACTGCGATTAATTATTGCGCTTCTGCTGCTTAAATGGAGCCCATGATCAGGATTGAACTGATGACCTCATCCTTACCAAGGATGTGCTCTGCCAACTGAGCTACATGGGCACCGGCCAAAATCAATTTCCTGATTCAATTTCCTGATGCCTGAAAGACGACAAAAAACCGTTCCCCCGCTTTCTTCCTGCGGAAATCTGAGGGACGAAACGGATTGTGCGTCTTTTTACGGCCCGACTAACAGCGCTGCAAATTACGGAACGAGCGAAAACGTGTCAACGGGTTTGTCAAAAATTTTGCAATGCGCAGTGACCCTCGGTAGCTCTATTGTTTTGGATTGAATACGGCAGCAGTTTTCCTGAAAGTCTGTTGCACATGCGCATCCATACAACCGCCACAGGGGTTGACGACCACGCGCCAACCGCCGAGCAGCAGAGCCCTTCCAGACCAGGTGCCGATGTCCTGTTTCTCTGCACTGGCAACTACTATCGAAGCCGGTTTGCTGAGGAACTGTTTAATCATCTGGCAGTCCGCCGCCGCATCCCACTGCGGGCGCATTCGTTGGGTTTCACACCGCATCCCGACACGAATCCTGGCTTCCTCTCGACCTTTGCGATCGCCGCGCTGGCTGAACGAAACATCGCCCCGGCAAGCACCCGCATGCCACAAGCGGTCAAAGCCGCGGATTTCATCACCTGCCGTCGGTGCATCGCAATGAGCGAGACGGAACATCGCCCCATAATGGAATGCCTGTTTCCGTCCTTGATCCACACGGTTCAATTCTGGTCCGTCGAGGACCTTGCCTGGGAACAGCCCCACTCCGCCCTGGGGAAGATTGAATCGTCGGTTGCCGCCTTGATGAGCGAACTCGTTGAGGGTGCCTCCTCCCCAACGAGCGCTGCTGCGGTCACGCCTTCGTGAGCTCGATCCAAAAGCTGGTTCCGGAAGCCGGATCAGACTCAAACCCGACGCTTCCTTCCATTCGTTCCATCGCCTTTTTCACGATCGCAAGGCCAATTCCCGTCCCGGGAAAACGGCTTTCCGGATGAATCCGGCCAAAAATGTGGAATAAACGGTGGCGATGTTCGGGAGCGATGCCAATGCCATTGTCGCGAAACCAAAGTCGCACCGACCCGCCGCGATCCTCGCATTCGACTTTTACGAGCGGCTTTACACCCGGCGCGACAAACTTCACAGCGTTGCGAAGGAGATTGGAGACGCACTGCGTCAGGTAAGCCTCGTGTCCAAGCACCTGTTCGCATCGGGAAACATCAACCACAACGCCCGCCTTGTGCTCTGCGATGTCGGGATAGTGGTCGATGACCCCGTCAATCAATGGCGCCAGGCTGACGGGTGACAACGTGATTTCACCCTTCGCGACTTTGCTGTACGTCAGGATATCCCGGACGAGCAGGTCCAGTCGGGCCGCGGCTTTCTGCATGCGATCGATATAACCCAGCGCTTCTGCGCTGAACTCACCGCGGTAATCCTCCACAAGCACCCGCGCGTAACCTTCGATGGCGCGCAATGGAGATCGCATGTCGTGCGAGACGCTGTAGGAAAACGCCTCGAGCTCTGCAATGGTTTCCTGCAATCGCGCAGTGCGCTCGGCAACGGCCTTCTCAAGCATCTCAGCGTGCTTTTGCAATTGCTGCTGCGCCTCGGCAAGCGCTCTCTCCGCCTGCTTCCGTTCGGTGATGTCATGAAATACAACTCCAACCTGCCGGCGTGTTCCATCGCCCACGCGAAACGCATACACCTCCAGCGTCCGCGAACCCGACCTTAGATCGCGTTGCAAGCGCAACGGTTTTCCGAAGGTTGCAACCTCGTCGTAAATGCGAATCCAGTCTTCGGCTTCCGTGCCAAGGATGTCGCGGACAGTCCTTCCGGCCACCATCTCAACCCCTGATTGGTGGGGAACCGCCGGGTTCGCAGCCACATGGCGGAAATCCACGATTCCTGCAGGCGATTCGATTTTCTCAACAACACAAAACCCTTCCGCCATTGAAGTAAAGAGCTCTCGATACCGCTCTTCGCTCTCCCGCAATGCCTGTTCTGAGCGCTTGCGGTCAGTCACATCGCGCGTCGTGCCCGCGATCAATTCGATTTTTCCATCAGGCCCAATGACTGGCGTGAAAATGTATTCGTAAACGCCAAAGATTCCGGTGCCTGGCGCCTTGAATGGGACCTCGCCTTTGATCGATGACTTGGTATTGATAACCTGCGCAATTTCCCGCATGTGCATATCGTGATGCCATTGCTCGTACCCGAGTTCACGGCAGGTCTTGCCGACGATGTCGTTCAGGACCATTCCCCACACTTCCAGGAGTCGCCGATTCGCATAAAGGAAACGGCCTTGAAGATCGAAGAGATAAACGAAATCCGGCGTGGTTGACGCAACGCCTTCAAAAAGGCGGACCTGACGTTCGTATCGTTCCAGGGTCTCGCAAGCCGATGCTTCCGCCCGCTTGCGCGCTGAGATGTCGACCGTGACGCACACTGCGTTTTCGGTCTTGCCCAAATCATCAACGACGGGCGCAACACTGTTGCTCACCCATACGCGGGCACCGTCTTTGCGCACGTACTCCTTCTCAAGGACGAATGAAGTGCCATCCCGCCAAAGGCGTTCGAACAACAGCATGTTTTGCTGCAAGTGCTCCGGCGCCGTGATCGCCTGCATTTGCAGTTCGAGAAGTTCCCTGCGCGGATAGCCGGTGATCTGGCAGAACCGGTCGTTCACAAACAAAAACCGTCCAGTCACATCGACCTGGCTGATCCCCACAGTGACTTGTTTGACGATTGCGGCGAAGCGTCTCTCGCTGACGGGGGTGGGGCCAGAGGCTGACACGGTTTCCATGCTGTGACTCACAAGGACTGATTACGACCACTGCAATTTAAGGAATTCATCGATTCGGACAATTACAATCTGAAACAACTTCAGATCATCACGGCACCAAAATTGAGTTGACCAGTGACATATCGGAGTGATATCACATCGATACCAAAAGGAAATCTATGAAGAACCCATCAAACAAGCCGGTCAGTTCGGAACGGGAGGCTACGGCCATGAGCGGTTGGGCAATGTTGCTGTTTAACCTGGGCCTGCTCTTCGGAATGTTGTTGGCCGCCATTGCAGTCTTGATCGCCACTGCCAAAACGGACGAGAACAACCTGTTGCTGTGGCTGCTTCCCATCGCTTTGGTAGGATTCATTTCGATCATCCTGCTGTGCGGCCATTTCTCTCTGCAGCCAAATGAGGCCAGGGTCTTGATCTTGTTTGGAGAGTATAAGGGCACTATCCGCCAAAGCGGCTTTTGGTGGGCCAACCCCCTTTATTCGCGAACACGCGGTCCCAGCAAGGACCACGGATACATCACGGCGCACAATGTGAAAGCGGGCGAGACTCCTCACAGGGCACCCGGCCCGTCAGCAAAAATCTCGCTGCGTGCCCGCAACTTCAACAGCGAGAAACTCAAGGTGAACGACAAACGCGGGAACCCGATTGAAATCGCCGCAGTCGTGGTCTGGCGCGTTGAAGACACTGCGCGGGCGGCGTTCGATGTCGACGATTTCGAAAGCTATGTTCATATTCAGGCCGAATCCGCCATCCGCCACCTCGCGAGCCTCTACGCTTACGACCGAGGCGACGAACATGAACCCACATTGCGCGAAAGTGCTGATGAAGTTGCTGCCGGGCTCAAACACGAACTCCAGGAACGGCTGGAAAAAGCCGGCGTCACAATTGAGGAAGCCCGCCTCACGCATCTGGCATACGCTCCTGAAATCGCGCAGTCGATGCTTCGCCGGCAGCAGGCGGAAGCAGTGATTGCAGCGCGCCAGAAGATTGTTCATGGAGCGGTTAGCATGGTGGACATGGCCTTGCGGGAACTTGCCGAGAAATCGGTTGTGCACCTGGACGATGAACGCAAAGCCGCCATGGTCAGCAACCTGCTCGTTGTTCTTTGCGGCGAATCTGAGGCTTCGCCGGTGATTAATACAGGCACGCTCTACGCCTGAGATCATGGCAAGCGAAGATCGCAAAAGCTTTCTGTTGCGCATCCCTCCTGACCTCTGGAAGGAGCTCGAAAAATGGGCGGCGGACGAATTACGAAGCGTTAATGGCCAGATCGAGTACCTCCTGAGGCAGGCTTTGGAACGTCGCAAATCCGGGGGTGGGAATGACGCGGATTAACGTCCCTGAGCCAACCCTCGCTCCTGTGTCGGCCGCTTCCGCTCTTCGGGCACGACGGTGCGGAAGCGAGTCACACAGATCGCAGGGCTGCGGATCCGCATCGCGCAGTTCATCGGCGTCCTCGCGTGGCAGTCGGAATCGGAAATGCCTGCATGTCTTCATGCGCAGATTCAACCTCCTGCGTGTGACAACTGCTTGGCACGCATGTGACAATCCGGTGACGAACTCACGCTGACATTCCGCACCTATTTCCTCGCGCAGTCGGATTGACCCGCCTGTTTCTGTGGACGAGCCGATTGCTGAAATGCTATGGGTAACCGCGCTTCTCTATGAACTGGACTCGTGCCGCCGTGCGGATCATCTCTCTCGCTGCTGTTGCTGCAGCGCTGCCGCTGATTGCTGCGGATCCAGCAAACCCCGATCTCGAACGGAATTTCCGGTTTCCACCGCTGCAGGCAAAAGCGCGCACCCTCTGGATGTGGATGAACGGCAATGTAACCGCCGACGGCATTTCGCGCGACCTTCAAGCCATGCAACGGGCCGGTCTCGGCGGGGCCCTGATTTTTAACATCGGCGAATTCATCCCCAAGGGCGCTGTTGATTACGGCGGGACGAACTGGCTGGAATTGATGTCCCACGCCGCGCGCGAAGCCGAACGTCTGGGCCTGGAACTCGCCATGCACAATTGTCCTGGCTGGTCGAGCAGCGGCGGGCCATGGGTCACGCCCGAGATGAGCATGCAACGGCTTGTCTGGAGCGAGACGCACGTGAAAGGCGGCACCGCCTTGGAGATCAATCTGCCGCAGCCGTTCACGCGCCTCGATTATTACCGCGACATCTGCATCCTTGCGTTTCCATCATTGCCGGGCGAAGAGAAGCCCTTCGCGGAAGCATTGAAAGCTGTGCGGAGCGCGCGCGGGTCGGTGGACAAACGTCTGTTGATCGACACTGATCTCGCAACGGCCATTAATGCGTCGCCCGAAAATCCGCTCGTGCTCGAATTTGCGGAGCCGTTCAGCGCGCGTGCTGCGACCATTCATTACAGCTCGGGCGGAGCCACGGTCGGCTTCGAACTCGAATCCAGCGACGACGGGGAAACGTTCGCACCCGTCGCCACATTGTCTCCCGCGACGCCGCGCGCCATTGAAGACGCGTCGCTGGTTGCGAACTTTCAACCTGTGCAGGCGCGCTTCTTTCGCATCACACCGCGCCGATCCCGCGGCATCACGGAAGTTGAACTGCACGCGGCTCCGAGACTTCCCGATTGGAATTTCAAGGCGAACCATTCGTACCGTGCCGCGCGCCCGTTCAGTGTTGAAGGGGACACAAACAGGGTTGTGATCGAATCGCGATCGATTGTGAACCTCACCACCAACATGAATGCTGAAGGCGCCTTGCGATGGCTTGCGCCTGAGGGGCAATGGACAATTGTCCGGTTCGGATACACGCCGCGCGGGCAGCAGAACATCGCGGCGCCCGACAGCGGCGTGGGGCTTGAAATCGACAAAATGAGCCGCAGCGCGACGGCGTTCCATTTCGAGAAAGGATTGGGGCCGCTGTTGCGCGCGCTGGGCCCCAAGGCGGGAAAATCATTCACGGGCCTCGAAATCGACAGCTACGAAGTGGGCGTGCAGAATTGGACAGCCGGTTTCGAAGTAGCATTTCGCGAGCTGAACGGCTACGACATTCATCAGTTTCTGCCAACGATGACGGGCCGCTACGTGGACAGTGCGGAAACCTCCGAGCGGTTCCTCTGGGATTTGCGACGAACCCACGCTCAATTGGTTGCCGATCACTATTACGGCGGATTGAAGGACATTGGCAATCAGCGCGGGTTGCGATTGTTTGCTGAGCCGTACGGCGCGGGTCCGGGAGCTTACGATGAACTCCAAGTGGCCGGGCGGGTCGACGTGCCCATGGGCGAATTCTGGGCGCACTTCCCCTGGGACGACATGATGAGCATTCGCTTGGCGGCATCAGCCGCGCACGTTCAGGGAAAATCCATCGTCGCGGCCGAAGCCTACACTGCGACGGAAGAACAAAGCCGCTTCCTGGATTATCCCTTCGGGCTGAAGGCCACGGGCGACCTCGCATTTTCCCTTGGCTGCAATCAAATTTATTTCCATCGTTACGCACATCAGCCGCATCCAACGGCGATTCCTGGAATGACGATGGGCCCATGGGGATTCCATTTCGATCGCAACAACACCTGGTTTGAACACTCGGGTCCATGGCTGGCCTATATCGCGCGATCACAATTCCTGCTGCAGCAGGGAACTTTCGTCGCGGATGTGCTTTACTTCACAGGTGAAGGTTCACCGCAAATGTCCAAACGCATCACACCTGAACTTCCACCTGGCTATCAGTTCGATGCCATTGACGCAGAGACCTTGTTGCGTTCGGCCCACGTGGAGAATGGTACCATAGTCCTGGAAAGTGGCGCTCGCTATCGGGTCCTGGCGATGCCGCCAGACCTGAATGCAATGACGCCCCAGATTCTGCGCAAGCTGCACGAGTTGGTGACGCATGGCGCGGTGGTGGCGGGTCCCAAACCGGTCCATTGCCCGACACTGCGTGGCGGCCTGGCAAGCCAGGACGAATTTGAAACCCTCGTGAACACGCTTTGGAACACGTCGGACACCAACGGCCTTCACATTTCAAGCTCCCCTCCGGCAGAGCTCCTGCGCGATCACTCAATACCTCCCGATTTCGACTTCACTGCAGAAAACCCCGATGCCGATCTTGTGTGGCTGCATCGCCGGGTGAAGGACGCGGATATCTACTTCGTCGCCAACCGGCAGAGGCGTGACGAGAACGTCGTGGTTTCTTTCCGGGTCGAAGGCCGGCAACCTGAGCTGTGGAAACCTGAATCGGGAACGATTGAGACGTGCGCAGTGTTCGAAATGACCTCAGGCCGAACACGTGTCCCACTCGCACTCAAGCCCTCGGAATCCGTCTTTGTTGTCTTCCGAAAACCAGCGGAATCCCATGTTGCCTGGGTCGAGCGGGATGGCAGACGCATCGTGGATGCGTCCGCAACAACACAGCGCGCGGTGTCGGTGCCACCCACAAATTCCTTCACCGTCCATGCATGGATCAAGCCCGACACCGACCTGATGGGAATTCCCCAGGATGGCGGTTCGGTTGCGGAGAATGGCAAGAGCTGGGTGATTCCTGCGCAGCCGGGGCGTGAGGCAAACTCGTCCGTTTTAGGAATCGCCGCCGGCCGCAACGGCGTCATCGTCGCAGAGCGGAATGGAAACAACCTGAATGCGCTGATGGTTCATCGCTCCCCGATCTCCTCATGGACCCATGTTGCAGTCACGTGTCGCGGCGGCACCACCTCTCTGTTCATCAACGGACGCAAGGTCCGGGAAGGCCGGGCTGCCGCGGGTGGGATTCGAGCAGGATATGGTGCGGCGCCCCTGCCAGGCAGGACGATCTACTACTTCGATGGTGATATGACCCGTCCGCAGATCTCGGCCGGCGTGCTTTCGGATTCAGCCATTGCAGAATTGTCGAGACGCGGCGTGCCGGATCCGGCGCTGCCAACCGGCCTCGAAATGTTTCAGGCGGAGGGGAGACGCAGGGCCAATGTCTGGTCTCCCGGCAGATACAGCCTCAGCGACGGGGGGCAGCTGAACGTATTGCAGGTGCCTGAACCTCGCCTTCTGTCGGGACCATGGGAGGTGGCTTTCAGCGGCCCAGGCAAGTGGCCTGATCCAATCACAATGACTAACCTTGTTCCGTTGCAACAGCACAACGAGCCGCTGATTCGCAACTTTGCCGGGCGAGCAACATATCGGCAGCAATTCGAGCTGAGCTCGGATCAATTGGCGCACAGCGGCAAGCTGTGGCTGGACCTTGGCCGGGTGGCAGTTATCGCGGAGGTTCGGCTCAACGGCGAGTGGCTGGACCCGCTCTGGCGGCCCCCTTTTCGGGCCGAGATCACCGCCCTGGTTCGACGCGGGATGAATGATCTCGAAATCCACGTGAACACGCTTCTGGCCAATCGCCTGATCGGCGATGAATCGCTGCCGTCGGAAAATGAGTATGATCCCCGCACACGTGCGATCCTGGCGTTTCCGGAATGGTATTCGCGCAACCAGCCCAAGCCTCCAGGGCGTGCAACCTTTTCCACCTGGCGCTTCTTCCAGCCTGATGACCCGCTCGTTGAGTCCGGGCTGCGCGGACCCGTGCGGATCCTCACGAGCGTTACAGAAGAGTTCAGGTGATTTTGGACTTTTCGACCCGTGGTATTTCGCCTTTTCTAACGGGACGGGGGTCAGCAGCAGTAGGTTCTGACCCTATTTTGAATTGGGCACGCTGGCGGATCATTCAACGACTGTGACTTTGTACAACCACTCCCGTGAACATAGTTTTAATCGAGGATTCTGAGGACGACGCGTTTTTCTTCTTTCATGCATTGAAGGGAACGGGGTTGCCTGCAGAGGTGACCCACCTGCCGGGCGGCAGCGAGGCGATTACTTTTCTCACGGAACTCTCTGAAGGCAAGCATGCGACCCCTGATCTCATTTTCCTCGATCTAAAGCTGCCCGTCTATTCCGGCTTCGACATTCTGCAATGGCTGAAGGATCGTTCGATGCTGGGTGGACTGAGGATCGCGATTCTCAGCGGATCGGATCATCCCTCCGACCTGCAAACCGCACGGGAATTTGGAATCATGGATTACCTGGTCAAGCCCCTTTCGCCTGACGATCTGCGGCGGCGCATCCAGGCCGCCGGCAAAGCGGCACCTCCCGCAGCAGCCCTCAGCCGCACGTCGTAACCGTCCCCCGATGAATTCGGAACTTCCAGCGGGTCTCAACGCGGAGATGCTCGACGACTTCTACGTCGAATGCGACGAGCAGTTGACTGCGATCCGGGAGAACCTTGTCCGCCTTGAAGAATCCGTCGGCATGGCGGAGGCCGATGCGGAAGCTGTGGAACGGCTCTTCAGAAGTTTTCATTCGTTCAAGGGAAATGCGGCGATCGTTGGTCTCAGGGCTGCCGAAAACCTTTCCCATGCGGCGGAGGATTTCATCCGCGAATTGTCCGCTGGAAAGGTAATCCTTCGCACGGAAAGCCTGGACCTTCTGATGGCATCGGCGCAACGGCTTGAAGAGATCGTTGCGGGTCAGCGCGCCTCAAAACCCATCCCCGAGATTGGACCGTTGCTGGCAAGCTTGCATCAACTCGCCGGAAAATCCGACGACACGCCCCCTGTCCCTACCGCAGCGCCTGTGAACGCTGTCAAACCCGACCTGCTGGCGCGCGCGGAACAGGCTCGTGCCCGTGGATTGAGTGTCTGGCGGTTTACGTTTGCGCCCAGCCAGGGCCTGGACCAGCGCGGGGTGAATGTGGGTTGGATCCGCTCGCGCATTTCGGGCTTGGGTGAAATTCTGGATGGAATCCCGCAGGTGCATCCCGGGGGGACGATCAGTTTTGATTTCGTTGTTGCCCTCGCTGAAACCCCGGCAGACCTGAGCGCATGGGAGAACGACGGTGTCCGCATCGCCCCTTTTTATGCGTCGCCCTCCGCACACGTGAAGACGGTCCAAGACACGCACACGCCGCAGTCCGCAGCGGCAGCAGGTCCGTTCGTGGCGCCATCCCACGTGGTTCGGGTGGATCTCAGCAAGCTGGATGAGCTGATGCGCATCACGGGAGAAATGGTTATTCACCGCGCGAGGCTTGAAGACCAACTCCAGCGTTTGTCCCGCGAAAATCCGGGGGCCGACACACGCGGACTGCAGGAAGCGACGAACGCCATGGCGCGTGATCTTCGGGAACTACGCGAAGGCATCATGCGGGTTCGCCTCGTTCCCGCAGCAGAGATCTTCGCGCGGCTGCCCTTCGTGGTCCGCGATTTGGCGCGGGATTCCGGCAAGCAGGTTCGCCTCACACTTTCCGGCCAGCAGACAGAACTAGACAAGTACGTCGTCGAGCGGCTGAAGGACCCGTTGTTGCACCTCGTGCGGAATTCTGTGAGCCACGGAATCGAGCCGCCCGCAATGCGTGTCGCCTCGGGCAAGCCAGCCGAAGCCACCATCTTCCTGCGTGCATCCACTCTCGGCGATTCCGTGATGATCGAAGTGGGTGATGACGGCCGGGGCGTCGATTTGGAAGCGGTGCGCCGGCGTGCTGCTGAGCGCGGATTGCCCGCGCCCGAGAACTTGAATGGCAATGCGCTGTTGAAGTTGCTCACGATGCCGGGTTTCTCGACGCGCGATGAGGCCGATCGTTCCGCGGGGCGCGGTGTCGGCATGGCAGTGGTGCAAAAAATAGTTCGCGAACTGGGCGGGATCCTTGCCCTCGAGACCCGTCCAGGAGAGGGCGTTCACTTCAAGTTGCGGCTCCCGCTTACGCTGGCCATCGCAGACGTTTTTCTCATCACCGTCGGCGCACAAACCTGCGCCTTGCCGCACAGCTATGTTCGCGAAGTGCTGCGGCTCGATCCTTCAACGATCAGGCGTGTCAATGAAACCGAGGTAATTCCCTACCGCGATGGAATTTTGCCGCTAGTGCGCTTACGCTCACTCTTTGCAATGGAAGCACAACCTGGCAGCGAGGTCATTCTCGTCCTGAATTCCGAGCGTGGAAGCGCTGGGCTCGTGGTCAGCCGAATCCTGGGGCAACGCGAAGTTGTTGTCCGCCCTCTGCGCGATCCGCTGATCCAGGTCGCGGGTGTTGCAGGGGCAACGGAACTCGGCGATGGCAGGCCCGTGCTGATCCTCGACGCAGCCGCCCTGACGGGCGGCATTGTGCGTCCGAACGAAGACGACGCGGACGCCGCGACGGCTCGAACCGTTGCGATCGCAATCTAAGTTTTATGGCTAACGAGACCTATGTGTTGTTTGAACTCGCGGGCACGACGTACGCCCTGCCGAGCCGGGAAGTTCAGCACATCGAAATGCTGGATCACGTGACACCCGTCCCGAACGCGAACCCTGCGGTCGAAGGCGTGATTTTCTCTCGCGGCCAGGTCATCCCGGCAATGAACCTTCGCATGCGTTTCGGATTCCCACGCGAGCCGCACACTCTGCGCACCCGCGTGATCGTTGTGGATATTCATCAACGCACGGTGGCATTGATCGTTGATGCTGCCCGCGAATTTCGGGCGATCCCCGACAACGCGATCCGTTCGATCGACGAAACCCTTGCGGGTGTGGATCGCAATTACTTGCGCGGTGTTGCGACCTTGAATGATCGCCTGATTCTTTTACTAAACCTGGCCGCGGTTCTCAACCACGGCGGGGCCGGCCGCATGATTGATACTGCGCGCGGTCTGGCCGCCGTCCCATCGAGCTCAACCGAAGCCGTTCACGCCAACCCATGAAAGCAAAGCAAAAATCCAAGCCAACGCGCACCCGTTCGCGCCAGAACCATCAACTCCGTGATGTTGCGGTCCGCGTGGTGGACTCGGCGGACCAGATCACCCGTGTGATTGCGCGCGTCGCCACAGGCGCCGAAACCCAGAACCGCTCTCTCGACAGCGCCGCAAGCCAGGCCAACCAGATGACCGCGTCGCTCAAAGAAACCGCCCGCCAGGTCGAATCGGTGGCTGCTTCTTCGGAAGAGATGGCCTCCTCCATCAATGAGGTTTCAGCTTCCATCGAGCAGGTGACGGCGAACGCTGCGTCCGTCGCATCCGCCATTTCACAAACTTCCGTCTCGATCCAGCAGATCAGCGCGAGCACCTCGGCCGTGACTGACACGACTAGCGAAATGGCGGCTTCCGCGCAGGAACTCACCACATCTGCCGTTGAAGTTGCCGCCTCGGTTCGGCGAGTCACGAGGGACACCGACGAACTCGTCACCTCGCTGAACCAGACAGGCACCTCGATCGAGCAAATGAACCGCTCCATTCAGGGAGTGGTAACGAACGCAGATGATCTCACAGCCGCTTCGGAAGAGACTTCGTCAGCGATGAATGAAATGGCGGCGTCGATCGAAGAGGTCGGCGCGATGTCCGAAGGACTAGCGTCCTCCGTTGAGGAAACGGCCTCGTCGATCGAAGAAATGGCGAGGTCCATCCAGGGGGTGGCGCAGAGCGGCTCGAAGATCGCAGAAGCCGCGAACAACGCCGCCACCAGCGCGACTCAGATGGACCGTTCCAGCCGCTCCGTGGCGGCCCTCGCCAAGCATGCTGAGGAAATCACCAAACGCGCCTCCCACGACGCTGAAGCCGGCGGCCAGACCATCCAGCGCTCGATCGAGGGAATTGGCAAAGTCGCGACAGCCATGGGGAGCACAACAAACGCCATGCGCGACCTCAATAAGCGCACCATGGAAATCACGGGGATTGTTGACACGATCAACGTGATCGCCGAACGCACCAACCTGCTTTCCCTCAATGCCTCCATCGAAGCCGCTCGCGCCGGCGACGCGGGGCGCGGGTTCGCGGTGGTTGCCGAGGAAATCCGCAACCTGGCCGACCGTTGCGCGCGCGCCACCGCGGACATCGGCCAGATTGTCCGTGCGCTGCAGGAAAGCACGCGGGACGCGACCGAATCCGCAAATCACAACCTGCGCGTGGCAGAGGACAGCAACAAGCAATCGGAATCGGGGTTGGAAGGTTTGCGGCGAATTCTCAATAGCATCACGGAAGCGTCGACAGTCGTGGGCCAGATCAGCCGCGCCACGGAAGAGCAGCTCGTCGCGGGCAAACACGTCAGCGAAGCAGTGTCCACCACCGCCACCGAAGCCCGTCAGATCGCCGGGGCAACGGCCGAGCAGGCCAAGGGCGCGGGCAATATCGTCAAGGCCACAGCGCAGATGAGGAAGGTCTCCAAGGAAGTCGCCCAGGCAATGGGCGAACATGGGCGGGCCGCGCGCGAAGTGATCAAGGCGGCGCAGAATTCCAACAACATTGCGATCCAACTGCGCCGCGCCACCACGGAGCAGGCAAGCGGACTTTCGCAAATTGTCCAGGCCGTCGATTCAATGCGCAAAGGCGGCGCCTCAACATCGCGCGCTCTTTCCGAGCAGGCGACCGCGACAGAACAGGTGTCCAAGGAAGCTGAACGCCTCGCAAATTTGATAGCGGCAGTAAACCGCTCGATGACGGAGCAGTCCAGCGGAACGGCACAGATTTCGGCGGCCACGGAAAGCGTGCGGCAGCAGGCCGAACAATTATCGCGCGCCGTGGCGGAGCAGGCCAGGGGCTCGAAGGATTTGACGACGGCATCACAGAATGTCGCGAAACAGATCCGGCTGATCACGCAGGCAAACACGGAACATTCGTTGTCAGCCGAGCAAGTCCTGCGATCGCTCCTCGAAATTCGCGAGGTGGCAGGCCACAACGCACAGGACGCAAAATCGGTGCAAACCACCTCGGAGGATCTGTTAATGCATTCGGGCGAGTTGCGCGAGATTGCCGGAACCCGCAACGGAAACGGGAGCAGCCGGGGCGGGCGCAGACCCTCTCTGGCCAGGCGCCGGGACACGGTGACGAACGGGTCGCACCTCGCCAGGAGCTAACCACCTATGGCTTTGGCCCAGGAAGCACCCTTATCCCTGCCGAACGGCATTTCCATTCTGCTGCGTGACCTGGTCCATGAGCGGATCGGCATGTATTTCGATACATCCCGGCTGGACACCATGCTGGAAAAGCTCCAGGAACCAGCCAGGGCACGGAACTGCCAATCCCTGCTCGATTACTACTACCTCCTGAAATACGACCACGATGGGGCGGCCGAGTGGGAAAAGGTCATGGATGCGCTGTCGGTCCAGGAAACCTATTTTTGGCGGGAGTTCCCCCAGGTGCAGCTCCTCGTTGAAGTGATTGTGCCTGCGTGGTTCGCCACCCATCACACAACACTACGCATCTGGAGTGCCGCCTGCGCCACCGGCGAGGAACCATATACCGTCGCCCTTGCCCTCCAGGAAGCCGGGTGGGGCAACCATCCAATTGATATCGTTGCGAGCGATGCGAGCGTCAGCGCCCTGGACAAGGCGAGGCAGGGTCTTTTCCGCGAACGCTCATTTCGATCCCTCTCTCCCGAACTGCGGGCGCGCTACTTCACTGAACAGGACGGCCGATGGCAGCTCGATTCCTCAATCATCCGCCGCGTAAAATTTCATCGGGCGAACATCGTTTCCCGGCAGGAAATTGGGCACCTCGCCGAGGCTCCCGTGGTGTTCTGCCGCAACGTGTTCATCTACTTTTCACCCGAAGCCATCCGCAAAACCCTCAGCACCTTTGCGCAATTCATGCCTTCACATGCCTACCTGTTCGTCGGCGCTTCGGAATCGTTGATAAAACTCACGTCGGACTTCGACCTGGAAGAAATGAATGACGCGTTTGTCTATGTCCGGAAGCCGAGGCCTGAGGAGGCTCCCAGCGCATGAATCAATTGATTCGCACGTTGATCGTCGATGATTCCGCCTTCGTACGAAAAGTTGTCCGCGAAATGCTCTCGCGCTGTCCCTACATCGAAGTCGTGGGCGCTGCCCGCGATGGCCAGGAAGCGCTTGAACTCGCGCAGCAATTGAATCCGCAAGTGATCACCTGCGATCTCATGATGCCCAAGCTGGACGGGGTCGGCTTCGTCCGCGAACAAATGTCTCGCGCGCCGATTCCGATCCTGATCCTGACGGCGTCTCCCGAAGACGGGGAACGCGCGCTGCTCGCCATGGACGCCGGAGCGGTGGACATCGTTCAAAAGCCGACTGCGCTCGCTAACGACGATCTCCTCGGCATTCGCGAGCAGTTGGTCGACAAGGTCAAGGCAGCGTCACGGGCTCCTGTTGGACGCCCACGCCCCCGGCCTGCGAAGTCTCGCATTCCGATGCCGGGAGGCGGGCTCCGGCCGCCCTCGCGGGCAGATATCGTGGTGATTGGAATCTCAACCGGCGGGCCCCAGGCTCTTCGCCACATCATACCGCAATTCCCGGCACAGTTTTCGATCCCCATTGCGGTCGTTCTGCACATGCCTGTGGGATACACCCACCTGTACGCACAGAAGCTCAATGAGTTATGTGCTCTAAACGTCATGGAGGCACGGGAGGGCGAAGTGCTGGAACCTGGAAAGGTACTGGTCGCCCAGGCGGGGCGCCATTTGCTCGTGCGCCGTTCGCCCGCGGGCAACGTCGTTGCACAGATGTCCATACAACCGCTCGACTTGCCCCACCGGCCCGCCGTGGATGTGCTGTTCCAATCGGCAGCCGAGGTTTATGGTGAACGTGTGCTGGGTGTCGTGATGACAGGAATGGGTTCGGATGGGAAGGAAGGTGCCGCCTGGATTAAGGCGCGCGGAGGAACCATATTGACTGAAGCCGAAGAAAGTTGCGTTATTTACGGGATGCCACGCGTTGTCGTCGAAGCGGGACTCAGTGATGGCGCCGTTCCGCTGGAACAAATGGCACAGTCCATCATGGAAAAAATATGAGCGCACGAATACTGATTGTGGACGATTCGAGCCTGGCGCGCCGCACGTTGCGACAGATCCTCGAGCAACAGGGCCATATCGTCGACGAGGCTGC
The DNA here is from genome assembly GCA_035629175.1 of Verrucomicrobiia bacterium. Lineage (NCBI taxonomy): Bacteria > Pseudomonadati > Verrucomicrobiota > Verrucomicrobiia > Verrucomicrobiia bacterium. The sequence continues at coordinate 70,000 of DASPIL010000079.1, forward strand.
GGACGGAGCCGCGGCGTTGGAACGGTATTACATCAACCGTCCCGATGTCGTCTTCCTCGACATGGTCATGGAAGGCATGTATGGCCTTGAAGTGCTCACGAAAGTTCGTGAATTGAATCCAGATGCCAAAATCATCGTGGCAACGGCAGATATTCAAAAATCAACCCGCGAACAGGCGCAGTCCGCGGGAGCTTCGGCGATGATCAACAAACCATTAAACCGGGACGAAGTGGTGCGGATCGTCTCAGCGGTTCTCCAGGGAGAGATGGTATGGAACTGACAGAAAATCAAACCGACTCTCTGACGGAGTTGATCAACATCGGCTACGCTCGCGCCGCGGGGGCACTTTCGGAATTGACGGGGCATCGCATCACGCTGGAAGTACCGCGCGTGGCAGTGCATACCATCGATGAGATCACCGGTTCGCTGCGAGAAGTGATTCACGGCGAGGTTGCGAGTGTCAACCAGGTCTTCTCCGGCCCGGTCGCAGGCAACGCCCTTCTGCTGCTGGACGAACGCGCTGCGCTCATGCTGAATCAGTTGTTGATGGATGAGAGGACGGTGGCGCGCAGTCTGGATAGCGGAGTGCGCGAGGTCATTACCGAGGTGGGAAACATCCTGCTGAACGCGTGCCTGGGCGTGTTTGGAAACCTGCTGCAGGTGCAGGTCACCTTCTCTGTGCCACGCATGCACGTGGATTCGATCGAGGCCGTGCTGAATTCGATCACTGTGCGGGACCAGGAACTTCGCTTCGCGCTCATGATCCATACGCGCTTTCACGTACGCACAAGCAACGTCGCTGGCTACCTCGTAATCATCCTTGGAGTGACGTCCCTGGATCGCCTCCTGGTCGAACTGAAACGCTGGGAGGACCGTCAGGTAGCCTGATTTCCGCGGCTATGCCTTCGAACCTGGACGCCAGCCTTCCCATTCCCGCTGTTCCCTCCCATCACGCCGCAATGCTTGCGTGGATGCAGGAGCTAGCGCCCTACGGCATCTTCACGACGGACTGCAACTTCAGGATCAAATCCTGGAACGAATGGCTGGAGACGCACAGCGGACTCGCAGCATCGCTGGTGATCGGGCGCGGTGTGTTCGAGGTGTTCCCCGATCTTCGCACTCGAAAACTCGACGAGCATTTCCGGCGCGCCGCCCTCGGTGAAGTGATTGTGCTGTCGACCGCGTTCCACGGGTTTCTCCTGCCCTTCGTTCCGACCGTTCGGGACGCGGGCTGCGAGCACATGCAGCAAACGGCCCGAATCGCACCACTTCTGGTTTCAGGCAGCGTTTGCGGCACCATCACGATCATCGAGGACGTGACGCAGCGGGAAGTGCAGTCGATGATTCTCGCACGCAAACAGGAGCGGGACCAATTGCTTTCATCCGCGCTGGCGCATCTGCTAAGGACGCGCGACCCGGAAACCATGGTGAAGGAACTGTTCCCAAAGCTCGCGGACTGCGTGCGGGTGGACGCGTGTTTTCATCACATGGTCGAGCCTGCCTCCGGCGCGGTCCGCCTGCATGGCGCAACAGGAGTCTCTGATGAACAACGCCGCGGGTTGGAATCACCGCGACCACAGGATTCGCTGGGCGGCCTGGTGGCGGCGCAGCGTTCCAGCGTCCTCGTCAGCGATCTTCAAACCACGACCGAAGCACGGCTCGCGCGTGAGCGGTCGATGGGGTTCCTTGCTCTCGTCGGCTACCCGCTGCTTGTCGGAACGCGGCTGATCGGCACGCTGACGTTCGGCACGCGGACACACAGCTCGTTTTCGTCCGAAGACCTGGAACTGCTCGCTTCCGTGGTGCAGTACGTGGCGATCGCCCTGGATCGTGCATTGACTGAAACCGCTCTCCAACGCGCCGAGCGCGAACTGCGTCACCATGCGGAGGACCTCGAAGCAAAGGTGCTGGAACGGACTGCAAGGCTGCAGGACACGGTGGTGCAGCTGGAAAGCTTCTCGTATACGGTGGCGCATGACCTGCGAGCCCCGATTCGTGCGTTGAAGGGGTACGCCCAGGTGCTGCTCGAGCAGGCAGAGGCCGAACCTGAGTTATTTCCACCAAACGGGCGCCACTACCTGGCGCGAATCGAACGGGCAGCGGGCCGGCTCGAGGCAATCACCCGCGACCTGCTTCAGTTCAGCACCATTTCGCGCCAGGATGTGACGCTTTCCGTCGTCGATTTGGAGGAACTGGTGCGCGATCTTCAGTTGTTGCGACCGACCCTGAATGACACTGTCCTGTCAGTTCAACAACCGCTGCATCGCGTAATCGGACACCGCACGCTTTTGCAACACTGCCTTTCCAACCTTTTGGATAACGCCGTTAAATTCATCGCGCCAGGCAACGCGCCTCGCATCGTGGTTCGGAGTGAGGTCATTCAAGCCAGGCTGCTTCCCCCGCGGCATCTTGCCTACAACCTGAGGCTTGGCGGTGCGCCAGACACGTCCACGATTACGGCCGCGGCACCAGAACAGCCGGGCGAGAAACTGGTGCGCATCTGGGTCGAAGACAATGGCATTGGAATCCCGCCGGAATCACAGGAGAAAATTTTCGGGATCTTCGAACGCCTGCATTCACCGGAGCAATATGAAGGCACCGGCATCGGACTGGCGATAGTCGCGAGAGCCATGGACCGGCTTGGCGGGAGCTGCGGTGTGGAATCCTTCCCGGGTAACGGCAGCCGATTCTGGCTGCTGCTCCGCAGCGCCTGATGCGGCTGCTTCGGAAATCTTCAACCCGTCAGTCTTCCGTCAGATCCGAGTTTGTCACGAAAGCAATTCGCCGGCTGTCGGGTGACCACGACGGCACATTGATCGTCCCCTGCCCGCCGTAAACATACGCGATCACCTTCGCCGTTCCGCCCGCGAACGGCATCAGCCGCAGGTAACACTGCTTGTAGTACGGGTGGTCGCGCGGATCGATGTCTCCCGGAAAACTGATGAACACTATCCACTTTCCGTCCGGTGAAATGTGCGGGAACCAATTGTTGAACTCGTCATTCGTCACCTGTTCCTGCTCGCTGCCGTCAGGCTTCATGCGCCAGAGTTGCATGCGCCCGCCGCGAGTGGAGTTGAAGTAGATGTATTTGCCATCAGGCGTGAATTCGGGACCGTCGTTCAATCCGGGCGAATCGGTCAGACGCACCTCCTGGCTCCCGCCATCCGAACGAATCTTATAGATGTCATACTTGCTGCTGCGGCCTCCCGTGTAGACAAGCCACTTGCCGTCGGGCGACCAGCCATGCAGGTACGACGGAGTTCGTGGCGTGATCCGTTTTGGAATGCCTCCCGTCGCAGACAGCGTGTAGATCGTCGACTCGCCTCCCGGTGCACTTTGATCGCTGATGCCCAGCATCGAACCATCGAAGGAAAGGACGTGGTCGTTGTTATTGCGATTGGCAAACCCCGTGTTCACGAATACCGGCGTTCGTGTCGCCAGATCAAAGCGCACCAAACTGCCCCAGTTGCCCGCGCGTCCGCTGTTGTTGTAAATCAAAGCCTTGCCATCAACCGTCCAGTTCGGCGCCTCGAACGGCTGCTTTGACTGGTGAATCTTCTCAAGCCGGCCTGAATGCACATCGAGAATCTCAAGGACGCTTCCGATGTAATCGCGATACGGCGTGAACCCCTGCCGCACGGGCCGAATGATCCGAACATCGCGAAACTTCGCGGTCTCGATCACCTCTCCGTTGTGCGAGCAAACGAACAACCCGGCCTGAACGGAATCACTCAGCTCAAATTCCTTGATCTCGCCGCTGACGAATGTTTCTCCAAAGGCCGCGACAGAAAAGATGAACGTGTTTCCGCGCCGTTCGAACTGCAGCACAGTGCCATTCGTGGAGGGCAGGACGATCTGTTCCGTTGGGCCGCCATGAACGCGGCGAAACTGAATCGATGTCAGGCCATCACCATGCACGGCGCAATCCACGTAACGCGCCTCAGGATCCAGGCTTTCGCGCGCCATCCATCCTGCTTTCCGATGAGGATCGACACCCGGCGTCAGCCATTCAAATCGGGTGCGCAGGAGGAAGTTGCCGCTTAACGGCCTGTGAATGAAGTGAAACTGGTCCCGCGTCTGCCACATGTTCGTTCCAGCGCCGCTCACGGTGTACTCCTGCGCTGCCGCGTCATACGTTGCGGAACCCTGGCGCGCGGGCGACCCGATATCGCCATGCGCGTCGAATTCTCCGAGCACCCGCGGAGGAACGGCCGCGAGGGAACCAACCAGCGAGCTGAGGGTTATCATGGCGGGCAATATCAGGAGGTTCATAGGGAAGGTCTTTGGCCGGCCGTGTCCTGCGGATTCGACACGCGAACGGGCATTTTCACGCCTTCATTCAACGACGCTTCGCGTTCGTAAATTCCAGAAACAGCGCTGCCGCCCTTCAGATGGATGGCCACTCCCTCCGCCGTTTCCTCTCCAAACGACACAGCGATCCGAATCCCAGGGTCAAGAATGAAGTCCAAGTCTGGCGAGACGATGATCGTTCGGGTGAAGTTACGACGACATCCATCGCATCCATGGCGATCCCGGAAGATTCAAGCCAGGCATCCGGACGATCGATCAACTGCCTCCAGCGGCCTTCATCGCCTTGAAAAGCCGGCAGCGATTCCATCATGCTGCGATACCCGGCGGACCTGGCGGGTTTCAGCGGACATGCGAATCCGTTTCAGGGCTCGGCCGCGGGTTCATATTCAAACCAATCGAAGTCAGCCGGACTCGCGCTGGCAGAGCCATTCCCGGTGGCGTACAAGCCAAAGAAAACTCCGGTGAAATTGAAGTTGGCGCCAGGCTGGGCTGTCAGCGTTTCAGTCGATAGATCCCGCGTTCTCGCAGTTCCAAGACTTTTCTCCTGACCACCTTCCACCTGGTAAAAGAACTCATACGCAAGGGGCTGCGCCTTTACGGAAAGAATGACTGCCCCATCCGGAATCGCGACCGGATCCGAGATATCCATTTTGCCATTGAGCACCTTGCGCAGGAACACGTGTCGTTTCCCGGAACGCACGTTGATGCCGATGGCGTAGTGGTTCCGCTCATTGCCGCGCAGAACGACACCCGCTTCCTCGTTGGGCTGATCCGGCTTGAATTCCAGTTTCGCCGCCGCACGACAAATCAATGCAGTTTGTGGCTGGCCAATGAACGCCGGCGACAACTCGTTTGTGAGCGTAACTGCCGAGCCACGCAACCGAAACCAGCCCTTTCGATCGGACAAAGAATAGTCAGCATCATTGGGGTTCCGAACGTAACGCCAGTCCAGTCGCAGCGCCTTTCCCTCGAAGTCGTCCCGCGCCGGCAGTTGCGGCCACGGATGCGGATCGAGCCGCGGCGCAGGAAGTGTCGCTGCGATTGGCTGATTCCCATTCACCACTGGCCACCCGTTTTCCCAATCCACTCGCGCCAGGAAAGTCTCGCGGCCAATGTGATGAAACTGTCCCCCTTGCGGCCTGAAGCCCAGGAACACCATCCACCAACCGTCCGGAGTCTGCACCAGGTCGCCGTGTCCGAGCGCCTGGAAGGGGTGATCCGGGCGATTGCGATGCGTGAGAATGGGGTTTTTGGGATTCGGCTCGAACGGCCCCCACGGAGAGTCGCTGCGCGCCACCGTGATCGAATGGTCATAACTCGTTCCCCCTTCGGAAATCATCAGGTAATATTTGCCATTGATGCGGTAAAGATGCGGACCCTCGGGCCACACGCCGCCAGTGCCGCGCCACAGTTCCCGAAGTTCTCCTTCCAGTTTGCCTGTTTCGAGATTGAGCAACTGCTGCCCGGAATAGCCGCGTTCGCCACCCACCTGGCGCGTGTAATAAACCTTGCCGTCCTCATCAAAAAACAGGGACGGATCAATTCCCTCCCGATCGAGCCAGACCGGATCTGACCATGGGCCTGCAGCGTTGCGCGCCGTGACATAAAAATTTCCGCCGCCTCCAACCACGGTCGTGATCATGAAAAAGGTGCCGTTGTGGTGTCGGATTGTCGGCGCGAAAACCCCGCCCGAACTTCGCATTGTTTCCAGGTTCAACTGGCTTTTGCGCGTCAGGCAGTGACCGATCAGATTCCAGTTCACCAGATCTTTGCTGTGATACACCGGCACGCCCGGAAAGTACTCGAACGTGCTGTGAACCATGTAGTAGTCGTTGCCAACCCGGCAAATGCTCGGATCAGCGTGAAAGCCGGGAAGAATGGGATTCCTGAACATGCGTTGAGACATGGGTTCGGCTGCAATCATGGATAGCGGAATGGTACAAAAGAGAGCCATTAACACAGGCAACAAAACCAACCTTGCCCCGCTCCTCCTCCGCTTTTCTTCCGCCCCCGTCCGCGACATCGATGACGGAGAAAGCCCCGGTGGGAGAGTGCTCTGATCCCTTCCGCAACGCCGCGTCGTTTCCAACTTCCAACACTCCACATTTCTCCATCGGCCGGCTCCGCTGGGAGCGACGGATTCAGGCGTATTCGTTATCTGAAGTCTGTTCATATCAAGGTTTCCAAATGCGAAATTCTCCACTGCAGTGCAGCAAGCCCATGAGATAGAGCATGCCGTCGTAATAACGATACCGGCCCGTGGGCGGCCGCGCATTCCACAGTTCTTCGACGAACCGATGCGAACGTTCGTGCGTTGCCGCAAGACTCGCCACTGCATTCATCGCCACAATCCCCACGGTGTGGTCGGCACCCAGCATCTGACCCGACAGCGTGAAGCGGCTCCCGTATTTATCGATTCCCTGTTGCTCGAAGAACTTTTGAATTCGATCGCTCAACTCGCATGCTCTTCGATCTTTTCCGAACCACGCCCAATCCATTGACCAGTTCATTGCAGTGCGCCAGGCGTCGAATTGAAATTTGTCGCTGTCGCGGCTCCATGGCGCGCGCCAGGGTGTGCCGTCAAAGTTCGCGTACTCTGGGGTCAGGCCCGTCTGCGGATGCGCTGCACGTTGAAAGAAGTCGCGGCTGACAGCCGCAGCACGCCGCCAGAACTCGCGATCGCGGTCAGGTCCCCACAACGCCCAGAGTTCGTAAAACGCGGGAAGATGATACGATGGATCGGTATGATTCCTGTTCGGAAAATCCGGGGTGAACCGAACCATCGCCCGCTCTGGATCAAAAATCGTCACGCCGGTTTGCACCCCTGAAACCGTGCGGCCGGCAATCATCTCCCGATGCAGGAAGTCCTGGAGCAGCTGATCCGCCTGCGCGCCGTATTCATGAATTCCCCTGCCATCACCCCAGCGATGCGACGCAAAGTAGAGCGACGTTGCAAAGTATTCCTCCCCGTCCGGCGCAGGCATCTCGTCGTTCGGAAGACCGTTCGTTTTCATCGACCATGCAAAGTATCCATGGGCCGGGTGATTGGACGCGCTGTGATACATGAAGCTCCTGGCCCAATTCCAGATGGCGTCAAACTCCGCCTTTCGATTCAACTGCACGGCGATCATCATTCCGTACGACATGCCTTCGGAGCGCACGTCGTTGTTGTTGATGTCGCATATGTAAGCCAGCGGGCCGTTCTGGTTCGTCCCGGCAGGAAAGTAAACCGCCTCGGAGTCGGCTTTTCCAAAGAACAATTGTTGAAAAGCTCCATCGATCTTCGCGCGGATCGCATTGGAGGAATATCCCCTCTCCAGAAACAGGTTGCGGTGGTGCCCTGATTCAAACGCGCTCGTCAGGGCGCCTTGCCGAGAAGGTTGCGTCGGAGTGGAAGTGGATGCTCGACACGACCAGGCCGCGCATGCGCACGCGCACAGCACGCCGAGGACGGCATTGCGAACGGGGTTCGACATCCGTGGCAGCAGTCGGAACATTCCGGAAATCTAACAGGGCGAAACCCCACGAGGGAATGGAGGATTCTGCGATTTGGATGCAATCGCTCGCCACCCCGACTCGACTGAACCCCCGCTGCAAATCAGATTTTCCTCCATTCCCACACTTTGAAACTTTGCTATGGTCGCGGCGATCGAAGCTAAAAAACGTGGACCAACGCTTTAAGACACTCCGACGCCGGAGGAGAACTGGAATCGCCCCGGCATGCCGTGTCGTGACACAACCAAAATCTCAATCCAATCCCATGCGACCATTCGCCGCGATGGCGACAGTCGCGTGACATTCATCCGCTATGGCTACCTCCGCTGCATTCAAAGACGTTTCCAACATCCCATTCGAAGGGCCGAAATCCAGGAACCCGCTGGCCTTCAAGCATTACAACCCGGACCAGAAGATCGAAGGCAGGACGATGCGCGACCATCTGCGCTTCTCCGTGGTTTACTG